>CAZLSK010000045.1:0-10470 GCA_964562075.1 uncultured Candidatus Nitrosotenuis sp. | reverse complement strand
AGATATTGCTGACGTCGGGTGGAACAGAATCTAACAATACCGCATTATTTGGAATTATGCAACAAAACAAAGGAAAACAACTCATCACATCATCAATCGAGCATGATGCGATACTGGAGCCGTGCAAAAGACTTGAAAAAGAAGGTTACTCTGTTGGGTATCTTCCCGTCGATGGTTATGGAACAGTTGACGTTGAGAGGTTAAAGGATGCTATTACAAAAAAGACTGTACTAGTAAGCATCATGTATGGAAATAACGAGGTTGGTACAATTCAGCCAATCAAAGAGATTGCAAAAATTTGCAAAGAAAACAATATTTTATTTCACTCCGATGCAGTCCAAGCCATAGGAAAAATTCCAATCGACGTAAAAGAGCTTGGATTGGACATGCTTTCAATCTCATCCCATAAGATAAATGGCCCAAAGGGAATAGGTGCACTCTACATCAAAACCGGTGTTAGAATCGATCCCTTTATCCTTGGTGGAGGACAAGAAAGAGGTCTCCGTTCAGGGACCGAAAATGTAGCAAATATTGTAGGCTTTGGAAAGGCCTGCCAGCTTGCCAAAGAAAATCTTCAAAAAAACGCGGCATATCTATCCAGCCTTAGAGATCATCTGATTAAACGAGTACTGACAGAATTATCGCATACATCACTTAATGGTCACAAAGAAAACCGCCTTCCAAACAATGCACATTTTACATTCCTTGGCGTAAACGGTGAAGATCTAATAATAAAACTGGATGAAAACGGAATTGCAGCCTCCACAGGCTCTGCCTGCTCTGTAAAAACACAAAAGGCATCCCATGTTCTAAAGGCGATGGGGTTTTCACACGAACAAATTACAGGTTCGCTACGTCTAAGCGTTGGATTGACAAATACAATCGAGGAGATAGAAAAGACAGTAGACGTCTTAAAGATTGTGGTAAGCGAACTGCGGAGCGTATCACCCTTTAAGACAAAATATGGTTTTGCTAACTAAATTGCAGGGATGTCCTTTTTGAAATGATTATCGCTGAAGCAATAGCAGACATCAAAATAATGACTGCGATTGGACCGAATTCAGGTATTACTTTGGTCCCAATTATCTCAATATCGGAATCCCCCTCCTGAAACTGTATTGTAAGTATTCTGGATTTGTCACTGGCGGTTTCTTGGTATGGAACTTCGAGGCCATCGATGAGTATGATATAAGTATCGTCAGTTCCGTCACTTTTTTTTGCGTCGATCCACTCTCTACCGAGATCCAATATGAGTGAACCATCAGTATCCGACTCAATTGTTACAATTAGCCCAAGAATTGCCTGGTCAACAAGAATGTTCTTTATCGTTCCCCCCCTTATCGTAAAAGGAATATCAAATGTTCCAGAGGATCCTGCCGATACTTCAAAAATGTTTGTGGTTGTTCCAACTGCTTCTTTTGTCTGATAATCAAAGTTTGTTTCATAGACGCCACTTGGACCGTAGGTTGCCTTGATGGTGTATCTTCCGTCGGTCCTCCAATAGATTCCTTCTGCCTTGAAGGTTGCCGTATAGCTGCCATCCTGCGCCACTTCTTCTTGAGCAATAGTTACAAGAGTTTGATTACGGAAGATCTGAATAATTATTGGCGTTGATTGCAAGACGACATCAACTTTGCCAGAGACTATGATCGTTTCACCTTCTTCGTAAAATTGTTTTGCAACACAGATTTGCGTACATTGCTGAGCATTTGCATTATAGAAAACCGCTGTGGATAAAGTTACAAGAAAAATTACAAAATAATACTTTTGATTCACATCCACGATGTGGCTTGATTGTATATTTCCTTTTCTAGCTATTCATACTAAAAAATGAAAAAAGTAGAGACCTTAGTATCTTGGTGAGATGCTAAGTCGGCTTCTCGCAGAGACGGCAATTATTGATACAATTGCTACTGCAAGAATTATTGCTGCCATTGTGCCAAATTCTGGAACTGCATAAGTACCTATGATTTCGATCTCGCTTGCTCCCTCTGAGAATGTGATGTCAAGTGATCTTGTTTCATCATCACTATCTATTTCCTCAAAGTCGGCCTCTTGACCATCTACTAGGACAATGAAGTCGCTGTCTGCACCATCTGACTGTGAATCAAGAACGTTTCTTGGGATCACCAGTAAGACAGAGCCGTCACTTTCTGCATCGATCGTCAAAACAATCGAAGTCGTAGCAGCACTTACAGTAGCCTTTGATATCGTTGCACCACTTATGTCGTATGGTACACAATATGTTTTGCTTCCGCCCTTTACTGCGAGCTCATCATCAGCACATGCTGACATTGTTGGCTCGCCTGGCGCCTCACCTACCAGCTCCACTGTAACCTTGTTGCTGATCTCTTGTGGTCCGTACTGAACTCTGATGGTGTAGACACCATTTTGTTTGAACAGAGCACCTGCGGTACTAAGTGATGTCTCAAAGGTCTTGTCTTCTGAAACCTCGACTTGTCTAACAGTCACAAGGTTGTTTTGTGGACTGTACACTGTGATGGTGACGGGAGCATCGCCTCTAAGGTTTGCAACAGCACCCGTGACCTGAATCATTGATTCATGGTCGTACACAGCACTGTCTGTCCAGACGGAAATTGGAAGATCACTTTGAACTCCCATCTGCGCCTTGCTGTATATGTCGTTGCCGCCACAACCAGGACATGCTTCTTCACTGAATGTAGATGCGTAAGTTGGTACTACTGCTAAAGTGCCTGCTGCAGCCATTATGGCAATTAGCACAGATAGTCCATAACTATTCATCTTGATTGGCGATTAGATTACTGACTATTTATGTATATTTAAAAAATGAAAAAAGTTGAAGATCTAGTATTTTGGCAGTATGCTAAGTCGGCTTCTCGCAGAGACGGCAATTATTGATACAATTGCTACTGCAAGAATTATTGCTGCCATTGTGCCAAATTCTGGAACTGCAAAAGTACCTATGATTTCTACCTTTGAAGCTCCTTCTGGGATCATGATCTCAAGAGTTCTTGTCGTACCTGTGCTTTCGACCTCAAAGGCGTCTGCATCTTCGCCGTCAACTAGTACGATAAATGGGCTGTCTCCTTCATCGGACTGTGAGTCAAGAACATCTCTTGGGATCTCCAGTGTGAGGGTACCATCGCTTTCTGCATCGATCATCAAAGTAATTGAAAAGTCAGTACTGCTTACAGTAGCCTTTGTTACCGTGACATCAATGGCGTTGAACGGCACACAGTAGGCATCAGTTTGACTTCTGACAGTGATTTCGTTTCCACTGCATGCTGATACCACTTCTTGGACTTGGCCACCTATTAGCTCAATTGTTACCGAGTCCTTGATCTCCTGTGGTCCATACTGAGCTTTGATGGTGTAGATGCCATTTTGTTTCCAGAGATTTCCAGCAGTACTTAGTATGATCTCAAAGGTTCTATCCCCTGAGACTTCGACTTGAGCAATCCTTACAACATTGCCCTGAGGGCCAGTTACTTTGACTGTGACTGGAACGCCTTCTTTCAGATTTGATACAATTCCTTGGAGGAGGATGTCTGAGCCGTATTCATAGATGTCACTATCTGTCCATATTCTGACTGGTATTTCGTTTAGTCGTGCCATTTGGATCTCTTCCGCTGTCATCTCTTCGGGACAATCAGGACACGCTTCCTGCTCAATCGTAGACGCATAAGTTGGTGCTGTTGTTATAATTCCTGTTAAAATCGATAGTGCGATTAGTACGTGTGTCGTGTAGCGGTTCATCTTGATTGGCGATTAGATTACTGACTATTTATGTATATTTAAAAAATGAAAAAAGTTGAAGATCTAGTATTTTGGCAGTATGCTAAGTCGGCTTCTCGCAGAGACGGCAATTATTGATACAATTGCTACTGCAAGAATTATTGCTGCCATTGTGCCAAATTCTGGAATTACGAAGGTACCGATGATCTCGATCTCGGTAGCGCCATCCTCAAACGGTATCGTCAAGGTGCGTTCTTCAGATGTGGTTGTTTCATCAAAGTCTACCTCGGCTCCATCCACTAGAACGAAGAAACTGTCGTCTTCGCCGGACATGCCATCAGGACCCAATCTTGCATCGATTAATGCCCTTGGCAAGGTCACAGTCAATTCACCATCGTTAGTAGTCTCGATCACTATGATTAGTGATTTGTCAGGTATGCTTGGAGTTATGCTGATCACTTTACCTCCCCTTATGGAGTAGTTTACCAAGAAATCAGTGCCTTCCACTGCAATCGATTTGCCTGGTGGCGTTGGGCCGCCAGTGGATCCGCTGAACTCAAAGGTAGTCTCTGCCGTTCTTGTCTCGGTTCCGTACAGAACCTTAACGGTGTAGGTTCCTGCTGCTCTCCACAGTGGACCTCCAGCAGTGATCTCGATTCCATATGTTTTGTCATCCGAAACATCGAGTTGCTGAACAGTAACCAAGTTCCCATTTGCCGAGATTATCTGCAAAGAAACCGGATAGCCAGAAAGTCTCTCTCTTACCGAACCCGTTATTGTAATTATGTCGCCGTCGTTGTAAGAGTCGCTGTCGGTAGCTACTACGATCGCATCTGTAAATTCTTGAGCAAAAACTGGTGCTGTTACTACACCTGTGGCCAGAATTGCAAGCAACGCTATTGCTGCGTACAGAGTATTCATCTTGCTTATCCGTGCTAACAAATACTATTTAAGGTTAAGAAAAAAATCATTGACTAAAAACAAAAAATATTGATTTCTTTGTATAGCTTGATTACGTATATATAAACCACTTTAGAAGATTTTCTAGTTTGTACAGTAATTTTGCATATTTAGCTAATGCTATCCAAGGTGACCGGAAAGTTGGCAACTAAGAAGAGTCACATACTAGTTCCAGATCACATTTACGTGCCAAAACACGAGATCATAACAAAAAAAGAAGCTGAAGAGGTTCTAAAGAAATTCAACTGCAAACCAACTGAGATGCCATTGATCTTTGCAAATGATCCTGCAATAATTGGACTGGGAGTAAAACCAGGTGACATGATAAAAATCACAAGAAAAAGTCCGACTGCAGGTGAGGGTATCTACTATCGATACGTGGTGGAAGTCTAAATGCCTGACTCTTCTAACAAACGCTGGCCAATTGTTCAAGACCTTCTAAAAAGGGAAGGAATTGCAAGACAACATCTCAACTCTTTTGATGAATTTTTAGAACGTGGTCTGCAAAGCATCATAGATGAGGTAAGTCAGATAGAAATTGAGAACGCTGAATACCCATACAAAATTCAGCTAGGCAAAGTAAAGCTTCAGCAACCAAGAATGATGGAACTGGACGGCTCAATCACACACATTACGCCAGCCGAAGCCAGACTCCGAAACGTATCATATTCAGCGCCAATAATGATGGAGGCAAGCGTAGTTGAGGATGGAAAAATTCTTGAATCAAGATTTGTCCACATTGGCGACATACCAGTGATGGTTAGATCGAATGCTTGTATCTTGCACAACTTTTCCACACAAAAATTAATTGAACACGGTGAGGATCCAAACGACCCAGGCGGATACTTTATCATCAACGGATCAGAAAGAGTGATTGTAGGACTGGAGGATCTGTCATACAATAAAATCATTGTTGACAAAGAAAAAATTGGCGGCAACGATGTCTTTAAGGCTAAAGTTTATTCATCAATCGTTGGTTATCGCGCAAAGCTAGAACTTGTAATGAAAAACGACGGACTGATTGTTGCAAGAATACCTGGATCCCCTGTTGACATTCCAGTCGTCACACTGATGCGAGCACTAGGTCTAGAGTCAGACAGGGACATAGCAGCTGCAGTCTCCCTTGTTGAGGCAATCCAAAATGAATTGGAGGCATCGTTTGAAAAAGCAGGCGAGGTCCAAACAACAAAAGACGCAATTGTCTATATCAGTAAAAGAATTGCACCAGGAATGCTTGAGGAGTTCCAAATCAAAAGGGCAGAGACTCTTTTAGATTGGGGTCTTTTGCCACATTTAGGCAAACACCAAGAAAACAGAAGAGAAAAGGCGCAATTCCTAGGAGAGGCAGCCTGTAAGTTAATCGAACTAAAGCTTGGCTGGATTTCACCAGACGACAAAGACCACTATGGAAACAAGGTGATCAAATTTGCAGGGCAGATGCTTGCCGACCTGTTTAGAACCGCATTCAGAAACCTAGTCAGAGACATGAAGTACCAACTTGAGAGGTCTGGTCAAAAGCGTGGAATCAACGCCGTTGCTGCCGCAATACGACCAGGCATTGTATCTGACAAGCTTAACAATGCAATTGCCACAGGAAACTGGGGAAGAGGCCGAGTCGGCGTAACACAGCTCCTTGATAGGACAAACTATCTCTCAACGATCAGCCACTTAAGAAGAATACAATCACCGCTTTCAAGAACGCAGCCAAACTTTGAAGCAAGAGATCTTCACCCAACTCACTTTGGAAGAATTTGTCCAAGTGAAACCCCCGAAGGCTCCAACTGTGGTCTTGTAAAAAATCTAGCACTATCTGCAATCATTTCAGTAAACGTTTCACCAGAAGAGATTGTAGAAAAACTCTACGACCTTGGAACGGTACACTTTAGCGACGCAAAGGAGGAGCTAAAAAGAGACGGAACCAGAGTTTTTGTGGATGGAAGACTGGTTGGATATTACAAGGATGGTGAAAAACTAGTCGAGTCATTACGCGAGCTTAGACGAAGCTCCAAGATTCACCCACATGTAGCAATATCGTTTTACAAGCCAAGTGTTGAAGGTGCAACAAGGAGACTTTATGTGAACTGTAATGCAGGACGTGTTCTCAGACCACTCATTGTGATTAAGGACGGCAAGTCACTTTTAACACAAGAATTAATCGAAAAGGTCTTAAAGAAGCTAATGTCGTGGAACGACCTTCTCAGAATGGGCGTAATCGAACTTACTGATGCAAACGAAGAAGAAAACTGCTACATCACAATAGATGATAAGGACACCAAAAAATACACTCACTTGGAAATATTCCCATCAGCAATCTTGGGTGCAGGAGCATCGATAATTCCTTATCCTGAGCACAACCAGTCGCCAAGAAACACTTACGAGTCTGCAATGGCAAAACAGAGCCTTGGTTTTTCTACACCTATGATGAATACGAGCACCTATGTAAGGCAGCACTTTATGTGGTACCCGCAGACACCTATAGTTACAACAAAGGCACTTAACTTACTTGGACTTGAGGACAGACCTGCTGGACAGAACTGTGTCGTTGCGGTCTTGCCTTTTGATGGTTACAACATTGAAGACGCAATTGTTCTAAGTAGAGCAGCAGTGGACAGGGGCCTTGGCAGAACCTTCTTTTACAGAATCTACGAGGCAGAGGCAAAACAGTATCCAGGTGGAATGCGAGACAACTTTGAGATTCCAAATGCCGAAGACAACATACGTGGATACAAAGGAGAAAAGGCATACCGTCTACTAGAAGAAGACGGTGTAATAGCTACTGAGGCCAATGCAACGGGAGGAGACATTCTGATTGGAAAAACAAGCCCTCCAAGATTTATGGAAGAGTACAGAGAGTTTGAATCAAAGGGACCATACAGACGAGACACCTCAATTGGCGTCAGGCCATCTGAGACGGGCGTAGTCGATACGGTCGTCATGACACAATCAAACGAAGGTGGAAAAATGTACAAGATCAGAGTCAGAGATATGAGAATTCCAGAAATTGGCGACAAATTTGCCTCAAGACATGGACAAAAAGGAGTAGTTGGAATTTTAGCTAGAAATGAAGATCTTCCATACACTGCAGATGGAGTTATTCCAGACGTACTGATCAATCCACATGCATTCCCATCACGTATGACGGTAGGGATGTTTATGGAATCAATTTCTGGCAAGGCAGCAGCAATTCGCGGAACCAAGTTTGATGGCTCTGCATTTGTTGGCGAAAAAATGGACGAAATCAAGGCAGCGCTGGAAAACAGCGGTCTCAAGTATTCTGGAAAAGAAACGCTCTATGATGGTAGGACAGGAAAACCGTTTCCAGTGGAGGTCTTTGTAGGAGTTGTATATTATCAAAAACTTCACCACATGGTTGCGGACAAGATTCATGCAAGGGCAAGGGGCCAAGTCCAAATGCTCACAAAACAACCAACGGAGGGAAGAGCACGAGGAGGCGGTCTTAGATTTGGTGAAATGGAACGAGACTGTCTTATTGCGTATGGTGCATCTATGATTCTAAAAGACAGACTGCTTGATGAGTCAGACAAATCAGAAATCTTTGTCTGTGAACGATGCGGCCTTGTTGCATATCATGATGTAAAACAAAGAAAGTATGTCTGCAGAGTTTGCGGTGACAAGGCAAAAGTATCGTCAGTATCCGTAGCTTATGCGTTCAAACTATTACTTCAGGAAATGCAGAGCCTCAATGTAGCACCAAGGCTGATGATAAAGGAGAGAGTGTAAATGTCAGTTCAAACAGTAAAATCAATTGATGGAATCAAGTTCTCTGTTTGGTCTCCAACAGAAATAAGAAAGTATTCCGTTGCAGAGATAACTGCTCCTGAGACATACGATGAAGATGGTATGGCAGTCCAAGGAGGACTAATGGATGGAAGACTGGGGACACTGGAGCCAGGACAAAAATGTCTTACATGTGGCAACACCGCTGCAAGATGTCCAGGACACTTTGGACACATCGAGCTGGCCGAACCAGTCTTGCACATTGCGTTTATTGACAACATTCACAAATTGTTGCTTGCAACGTGCCGTTCCTGCTCAAGACTCAAACTTCCTCAAGAGGAACTGGATACATATGCCCAGATTCTCAAAAAAGAGGCAGCCTATACAATAATTTCACAAAAACGAATCCCAGAAGAGATCCTAGACAAGGCAAAGAAGGCAAAGGAATGTCCACACTGTGGCAAGCCGCAATACGACCTGATCTTTACAAAGCCAACAATTTTCATTGAAAAAACAGAAATCGGCGAACACAGACTGCTCCCAATTACTATACGAGAAAGATTTACACAAATCAAAGACGAAGACCTCAAACTTTTAGGTTATGATCCAAACACTGCAAGACCTGAATGGTTCATCCTTCAGGTTCTGCCCGTTCCACCAGTAACGGTACGACCTTCGATCATCTTGGAGACTGGAATCAGATCCGAGGATGACTTGACCCACAAGATGGTCGACATTATCAGAGTAAACCAGAGGCTCAAAGAAAGCAAGGATGCAGGCACCCCCCCACTGATCGTCCAAGATCTAGTTGATCTATTGCAATATCACACAACCACATATTTTGATAACGAGGTGTCTGGTATCCCACAAGCGCACCACAGATCGGGCAGACCACTAAAGACACTGACACAGAGACTCAAAGGAAAGGAGGGAAGATTCAGAGGATCACTTTCTGGAAAGAGGGTAGACTTTTCAAGCAGGACAGTCATCTCACCTGATCCAAGCTTGGATCTTTCTGAGGTTGGAGTGCCAGAGGCGGTTGCAAAAAAGCTCACCATTCCAGAGATTGTGACAGAGTGGAACATTGAAAGAATGAGAGAGCTTGTCATAAACGGACCAGACAAGTTCCCAGGTGTTAATTACATTGTAAGGCCTGATGGCGTAAAAATAAGACTTGATTTTGTCGAGGATCGAACAACAATAGCACAAAATCTCGAGGTGGGATATCTTGTTGAAAGGCATCTTTCGGATGGTGACATTGTCATGTTTAACAGACAACCATCACTGCATCAAATGTCGATTATGGCTCACTACGTGAGGGTGTTACCAGGAAAGACCTTCAGATTACATCCATCGGTTTGCCCGCCGTACAACGCAGACTTTGATGGGGACGAAATGAACCTGCATGTTCCACAAAGTGAAGAGGCAAGAGCAGAGGCAATTTTACTTATGAGAGTACAGGACCAGCTAATCTCGCCACGATACGGAGGCCCAATAATCGGAGGTCTGAGGGACTTTATCACAGGCTCTTATCTTTTAACAAAAGAAGATACTGTTCTAACCCAACAGGAATTTGCCAACTATGCAATGCTTGGAGGATACGAGGGGACCTTCCCAGAACCGCAAGTCAAAGGAAAAGGTGGACCTCTGTACACTGGCAAACAGCTCTTCTCGCTCTTTTTGCCCGAAGACTTTAACTTTGTCATAACATCCAAGTGGTCCAAAGGAACAAAAGGACAACAAAAGGATGTCGTCATCAAAAACGGACAACTGATCAGCGGCGTAATCGACAAAGCCTCAATCGGCGCAGAGGAACCAGAAAGCGTTTTGCACAGGATTGCAAAAGACTATGGAAATGCAACGGCAAAAAAATTCCTAAACTCCATTTTGATAATTGCAAAACAATTCATCACTCATTATGGATTTAGTTATGGTTATTCTGACCTGGAGCTCTCAGAGAAGGTAAAAGAGGAAATACATACAACAATCGAAGATTCCTACAATACAGTTTATGATTTAATTTCACAGGCAAAGAAGGGAACACTCAAGCTCACA
>CAZLSK010000044.1:0-10493 GCA_964562075.1 uncultured Candidatus Nitrosotenuis sp. | reverse complement strand
CAACACTTCGCGAGACTGCGGTCTTTTGTGGTGGCACGTCAAGCTTTGGGATGGCAACACACAACCTAAGATCCTTTGGAGGCACAACCTTGATGACATTTAATGGATCCGTCCTCACTATTACAAATCCACCTAAAACAGAGGCTGATACGTTGTCATAATGAATGGAACCTGCACTTGCCTTTTCTCCAACTCCTGCGCACTCGACAAGTGTGTTGTCGTCAAGGCAGAGTCGAAAAAGTCTATTAAATGCCACCGCAGTCGCGGCAGCAGACGCTGCACTACTTCCCATCCCAAATCCTGCCGGAACCCCCTTTTTGATCTTGATTTGAACGCCGCTTTTGATTTTGAATCTCTTCTTCATGTATTGTACCACAAGACCTGCGGTGTTTTTTTGAGGCGAGGTAGGAATCTTGTCAAAAGTAATTATTGTAATTCCGTTTTTTTTCTTTGTTAGTGTTACCTCATCATAAAAGGCATCAAGTGCCAATCCAAAGACATCAAAGCCCGGACCCAAATTTGCACTAGTGGACGGTGCCTTCACTGTTACGGAAGCCATTAGTCCTCTATCTCTTCTCCTAGGTTAAGAATTCTGCTCAAAGCACTCTCAAGGTTGGTCAGACCCTCTCCAGTCGCATTTGAAATTGGGATGAGGCCTTGTGCAAATCCTCCAAGATTTAGGCTTCGAAGCAAACTAGTTAAAAGAACGTATGACTCACCATCAGCCTCTGCAGAAATTGCGTTTTCTAGAGTCTTGATATTCGTAGTCCACCTAAGAATCTCAGAAATCTTGTCTGCGATAAGATCCGTTTTTGTCAGGACGTTAATTGTTGGAAGCTTTAGTCTGAGCTTGATGGAGGTTGCCAAAAGTGCCATTGAGACAAAGTTGATAGGAGTTGTCACAAGTACACCATCAAACAAAAAAAGACTCGTCTTTTGATCAGCTACAAAGTTGTTAACAAAATATGGGCCACTGGTTCTGTAAGCAAACAACTCAATTTGTCCTGGCGTGTCAACAATAAGATAATCAGGATTGACACTGTCTGCCTGTTGTTGGATCTCATCCAGTTTTGAGGCAATCAGGTCATTTGCCATCATCAGACCACCATTTGGGCCAAGGTCATACTGTTTCATCAAAGAAACAATGTCGACAGAATCCCGTATATCGATGTCGGGAGTATAGGGTAGAGAAATGACACCTGGATCTAAATTCAAAATCGATGCAAACACTCCGTTTCTTGTGTAATATTCTTGAATTTTTGAGCTGAGCAAAGATTTGCCAGCGCCTGCAGTGCCTGCGACAAAAATAACTTTCAATTTCTCAAATTATTTGTCGATGGCTTATATTTGAATGAATTAGGAGTTTTTTAAAATGAACTGGCGTATCGTTGCTTTTTTAGCTAGTCTTGTACCATTCCTAATTATCGCGATCTCATTCAAGGTAAAACCAGAAGACATTTTTGCGGTTGGGTTGATCAATTTTCTTGCTGCCTTTGGGGCAATGATGTGCAAGCTTTTCTTGCAGGGAGTCAAGTTTCATTACATCATACACAAGTTTCACGGATCGCTTGAAACATTCTGGAGAACCATATTTGTCAGAATCGGAAGCGAGTTTGTAACAATGACTACGCCTATGTTTGTTGGAGGCGAGGTGGTTCGAATCTATTGGATGAATAGACGTGGCCTTTCTACTGCCAAGGCCTCATGGATAGGTATATTTGAAATAGTAACCGAAGTCCTAGCTGCAGGATCAATAGCTGTTACGGCTGGTCTTTTTGCAATAGCAAGTGGATATACAGTGATTGGCGTGATTGTTCTGGCAACATCTACGCCAATTGTGAGCATGTGGGCAGGACTCTTTTTCTTTTCATCAAAGATAACCTTCAAGGTTCCGACATCTTTTTCCAAGATTATAGTAAGATTTGGAAAAGAACGGGGGGTACACTACGTTGAGAGGACAAATGAGTGGATGAATGAGATCTGCACAATGAGTCGAGAAAACATGAGCTCAAAGGAGACAAGAAAGGCATTCATGGTTGCATTTGGAATTTCATTTGTGTCGTGGCTTGTCTTTGGTCTCTCATTTATGCTAATTACAGTTGGACACGAGCGTGCGATTGGTGCAATCGAATCAATTTTTGCTGTGATGGCAGGAAACGCAATTGGAAACATGCCAATAACGGTAGGTGGCTCAGGCCTTACAGAATTTGGAGTTTGGGCATACCTTAACCATATCAGCGAATTCAAGCTGGAGCTTCCAAAAAATAGCATAGAGTGGAATTCCATTATTGCGTGGCGAATAGCAACGTATCAGCTGCCGGTTCCAATTGCGTGGTTTTTGTTAATGAAGATGGCATTAAGAAAATACCAGAAAATACAATAGAAACCACTTTATCTTTAAAACCTGATTTGCAAAACATGTCGTTTAAAAACAAGGTAGTTGTGGTAACTGGCGCATCAAGTGGAATTGGTGCAGCATCATGCATCGAGTTTGCAAAAAAAGGCTCAAATCTAGCTTTGGTTTCGCGAAGAAAAACTAAGCTAGAGGAGCTGCAAAAAACACTAAACAAATACAACATCAAAACATTGATCTGCAGTTGCGATGTTTCACAAAAATCTCAAGTGCAAAAAATGTCAAAGGAGGTACTAGACACGTTTGAGCGAATTGATGTTCTTGTCAACAATGCAGGCTTTGCAATCTATGGCACGGTCTCCGAGCTGACAATAGAAGAAATCGAAGCGCAGATGGCGACAAACTATTTTGGGATGGTATACTGCACCAAGTACTTTCTGCCAAAGATGCTAGAGCAAAACTCTGGTCACATAGTTAACGTTGCGTCTGTTGCTGCATCGTTTGGCTTGCCAGGCATTGCATCATATTGTGCATCAAAATTTGCAATGCTTGGTTTTTCAGAAGGACTAAAACATGAGCTTCACAGAACCAAGGTGGGAGTAACTGTAGTAAGTCCAATTATGGTGAGGACAAATTTTTTTGATCACCAATCATTTGAATCGATGCCAAAATACTCACCGATATCACTTAGTGCGCAAACCGTAGCAAAAGCAGTTGTTTCTGCGGCAACTTCATCAAGACTCGAGATAATAGTGCCTCCGGTAGTCAGGGGTGCAGTCTGGGCAAAACACACAATTCCTTACATCATAAACCCAATCGTTGGCGGCGTTTTTAGAAAACAGCTGGAAAAAAAGTAAACCTATTCCTCGCCTTCGTCTGATGGAGCTTCGTCTGAGCCGACATCAATTAACTCCATTTTTTGTAGCTCAAAGTGATAGATCGCTGACATGTCGAGTTCTTTTTCCTTTTTAAGAAATTCGACCACCTTTTTACTCAGTGGTGCTTTTAACAAATTAAAATTAAACTCGTATACCACGCCTCTTTGGCACTCGGCTGGCTTGATGCTTTTTGGCAAATCCAACGTGACTATGTGGCGTCCGTCTTCTACCTCCTCGTAAAGCTGTGCATCAACTTTTCTATCATCATCGTATACTTCTAAAATGTATCCTGTTCTTGTAACTAGCTCTGGTTTTTGGAACTTGGCGTTTTTTATTTCATCTATTACCCAGTCTGGCAGCTCATCCTTGGATTTTACCATAAGGCATCCCGTCTACGTCTTGTCTTTTTTGCTTTTTTGCCACCAATCAAGATAGTCATAGTGCTTGTCTTCCCGTGTACGCTCTCTTTGATTTAACCTATCTCTGATATCATTGACTTCTTCTCTGGTAGCATAAAGACCACATCTTTTGCAGATGAAGTGTTTGGTTCCAGGATCAAATTTCATTGGAACCTCGATTTCCTCTATGATCTTTTGGAGGCTTTCTTGGCTTCCACTTGCAGCCTGACGTTCAACTGCTGCCTTGCGCTCTTTTGCAACACATTCTGGGCAATTTACCAATACTTCTGTCAAAAAATTTTTCCATAAAAGCTTTCCCACTCTTGGAGCATGATCGCAAATCTGGTACGCGGATTATGTCGTCATCCCTTTCGGTCAGTTCGCCCATCGAAATACCGCGTACCAGACACTCTAAGGTCTTCAAAAAAGGTATTATCTCTTTTCAAGCATTTGTGCAGCAAGCTTTGCGGTGGTTCTGGCGCCGTATGTGACAAAATGTTGGCGGAACTCTTGAATTGATTCTTCGAACTTGTTGTAGTCTCTTTTTAGCTCCAGTATAGCGGAAATGACTTGTTTTTTGCTTTTTGCACCAATTCCGAGCCCGTGTTCTTGTGCCCATCTTATCTGGTTTGTATGCTCGTCATACACTGGAATCCCAATGATTGGCTTGCCTTTTGTACCAATAATCTCCCCCATTACCGTATGTGAACCATTTATGACGGCATATTTGCATAGATTCAAGACGGTCTCTTTTTGCTGCTCTGACAAAAAGCCGATATCAATTTGAAGCCAATCTATTCTCTTTTCTAAGGCATCTGAGACAGAATAGGTCTTGCCGTCCTTTCCAAGTACTCTGTCAATTGTTGGGTCATTTGTTGCATGCGAGATGATTCTTTTTTCATTTTTCATTTGGGGGGAATGAAATGCTTCTTCATATCTCTTACCAGTTATCTTGTTTGTAGATCTGTTACCTGTTCTCATCCAGTACCCAAATTCGTTGTTTTCAAGCAACCTTTCAAGATCGGTCTTTTGTTTTGAGTATGATTTTTTGTCAGCTACAAAATGTCCTGCATAGATTACCTTTTCTTTTAGTTTTTCTGGAAAATTCAGGTTGTATTCGCAGATCGTATAAGGGGGAGGTGAATCAGCGACAACAATTTTTGTGGCCTTGGCTATTTGTTTTGAGATGAACACCAGTCCTGGATAAAAATAAGAACGGGTTTTCCATAATTTTGGCATAAACTGGTTTGTAACAAAGATAGAGTTTATTCCGCGTTTGTATGCCAGAACATTGGGACCCATATCGCCGTCGTTTATGACCAGATCAAATCCTACAGTGTCAAATAACTGCGCCTCTTTTTTCAAATAACTTTTGATCTGTTTTACTAAGGGCGGGTTGCCGCTAACAGGCAAAAAAAAGTTTATCACCGACCAGAAGATACTGGGACCGTATTTTCCGTCAATTGGCGTAGGCATCAAAATTTCGTGGACGTATTGGTTTTTGTCTGGGAATTTCTTTAGCAGTTTTTGGTATATCTCGTCCTTACTTGCAAAATGAGACTCGTATTCACCTTTGATGAAATTTGGCAGTTCTTCATTAAGCATCATCATTCGTGAGTAATGTCCGTTCCCCCAAGAGTAGATGAACTGCCCTATTTTCTTCACAACCTCACTCAAAAAGAACGGGCATAAATTTTCAATGCTTTAGAGAATCCAAGATATCGTGAATGTTGTTAGGACCCACACTCACAGTTATGGTCTGTCTTGTGCCTGAGGCCTTCTGTACTAGGTTTGAAACGTCGGACTCGGTTTTTGCAAATTTGAGTAAGCCCAGTTTTTCAATTCGGTGTAAGTATTTGCCAAGGCCTATCTCCTTTGCCGTCATTACTATAGAGTCATCAATTCCGGAAAGCGCATTCCAAGGAACCAGCTTGTTTTGTGATACTAGCTTGGCGATTTGATCAATAAACCACATCGGAAATACAAGTGGAGAAAGTGGTAGCGATACTCTCTGTATCTTTTCTTTTTTTACAACAGAGCATAAAACTTGCGTTATTGTTCTGATTTTGAGCTGCAATGATTTTGCACTTTCCTGTTTTAATGGCAGCTTGAAAAAATCTAGCGTGACCTCTGAGCTGACAGTTCTGGGCAGGATTCTATTTATCATCTTGACAAGTTCAAGCAAGTTGGAATCGTTGTGGTAGAACACTGAAATCCTTGCGTCAAATCCCTGTTTGATTGACTCAAGACACGAAATTGCTGACAGCTCATCGAAAACAGGACAGGCAACCCTTTCGTTATGCGAATTAAAGGGTATTCCACCATGTCCACTATCGACAAAAATCGAAACGTAGGCGTTCTTCTTTGTAATAAAGCAGTAGATCAGCTTATCGTGTTTTTCCTCAGTTCCTGGTCTACAATCCATCTGGTGAACCTTCTCAATTAGAGCTGAGGTTGCAGCAACTTCTACATCCTTTGGCAAATAGCCAGACGAATGACCTTCGACTTTTACATAGAATTGGTCTCCCTTTAGCAAAAGGTTTGCACCAATCTTTGCAATCGAGGAGACAAGGACATCAAACTTGTTTTCAACACATCTTGCAATTGCAATTCTGTCTATTCCAAAAAGAAGGTTGATGGCAGAAGATGCAAAGACTGGATCGTTTGCTTCAACTACTACAAGATCCTCATCTTTTGTGATTTGGCTGAACTGTTGATTTTGAATATTGAGAATTTTTTTGATATTTGAAATGAGTTGATTTTGCTTGTTTTTTGCAAAAATCGAAGGGAAAACTACCACAAAGGCGTTCTCGTTCATTTTTTTTGATTGACGTTAGCTGTTTATAATTTTGAATGGTTTTGTGTCTAAAACCTAGTAATAATTATAAAACAAACGGCGACCAAAATCATCGTGGCAAGATTTACACAAGATGAAATTGATAAAATTAATTCAAGGCTAAAGACTGCTGAGGACGCTCTTAGATGGGCGTATGAGACCTTTGGTAACAAAATCGCCAAGGCATCGAGCTTTGGGGCTGAAGACTCAGTAGTCACCGACATGATAGTAAAGATTAACCCAAAGGCAAGATTTTTCACACTGGACACGGGAAGGCTAAATCAAGAAACGTACGATGTCATGGATGAGCTCAGCAAAAAATACAACATCCAATTCGAGGTAATGTTTCCTGATACAAATGAGGTTCAAGAGATGGTGAGAATAAAAGGAATCAATCTTTTCTATGAGAGTGTAGAGAACAGAAAGCTCTGCTGTGAGATAAGAAAGGTGCACCCACTAAACAAGATTCTAAGTACTCTTGATGCATGGATCACAGGATTACGACGCGACCAAAACGAAAACAGATCAAAGGCAAAAATGATCGAAATAGATAATCTTCATGGAGGAATCATCAAGATTAACCCAATAATTGATTGGACATGGGAGCAGACACTAAACTACATCAAAGAACACAAGATACCTTACAACAAACTCCTTGACAACGGATATACGAGCATTGGATGTGAGCCATGTACGAGGGCAATAATGGCTGGGGAAGACCTGCGGGCGGGACGTTGGTGGTGGGAGTCTGATACACACAAGGAATGTGGTCTCCACACGGACCACTCTAAGAAATGACCTCACATGAGGGAGTTATCAGACCTCACGGTGGCAGGCTGATAAACAGAATCACACAGAAAAATCCGGCAGGACTCTATACCATTTCGGTAAGCGAGGACTTGGCAAATGATGTAGAAAACATTGCAGATGGCATCTTCAGCCCTCTTGAAGGGTTTTTGACACAGGCTGACTTTGAAAATGTCATAAAGAATGGAAGACTTGCAAACGACCTTCCGTGGACAGTACCAATCGTTTTGGATGTTAACAAGGAAACAGCGGATAAACTAAAGCAGGCAGGAGATGTAGCGCTAAAGAACTCAAAGAGCGAGTTTGCCATACTACATGTAGAAGAGGCTTACTCATTTGAAAAACAAAAGACAGCACAAGCCATCTATGGTACAACAGATACAAACCATCCTGGAGTGGCAAAGACATACTCGATGAACGAGTATCTGGTTAGTGGAAAAATCGACTATATCAGACGACCAAAGGATGACTCGATTCGAAAGTACAGGATGACACCACAACAAACAAGAAAGGCATTCACAGATGCAGGGTGGAAGACGATCGTCGCGTTTCAGACAAGAAACCCGCCACACGTAGCACATGAGATGCTGCAAAAAACATCACTTACTACACATGATGGAGTCTTTGTAAATCCGCTAATTGGAAAGAAAAAGTCGGGCGACTTTGTGGATGAGGTAATCTTGGAATCTTATCTTGCCATGATTGAGAATTATTATCCAAAGAATAGGTGCCTTCTTGCAACACTTCACACCGAGATGAGATACGCAGGACCAAAAGAGGCAATTCACCATGCAATCATGCGACAGAACTATGGTTGCACAAATATCATAATTGGACGAGACCATGCTGGTGTTGGAAAATATTATTCTCCTTTTGCAGCCCAAGAGATATTTTCTGATTATACGGACTTGGCAATTCAGCCGATCTTTTTTCCAGCATTTTACTATTGCAAAAAATGCCTTGCCTTTACAAACGAACGTGCCTGTCCACACGGTTCAGAGTTTCATGAGCAGATAAGCGGAACAAAGCTAAGATCAATGATTGAAGAGGGGCAGGCTCCATCCGAATTCATTTTGCGGCCTGAGGTCTCAAAAGTGATTATGAATCACAAAAAGCCTTTTGTTGAATAATATGGAACTTTTAAAACTAGTCTTGTTTGTGACCGTGCTCATGGCTTCCTTTGTGCCCGCCTACGGTCAAGAATTCACAAATCCATCCCTTTCTCTTCAAAAAATAGACGTATTACCAACCGATTTCAACAAGGTTCAAGACGACTCTGTAATAATACCATTTGAGAAGACACACGCAAAAAGCTGGCAGGTCACAATCCAAAACAACCTCCTTTATGGAAATCCAAATGGAAATGCGGTTATACGATTTTACGATGCAAACATTGCCGACAAGTTCTTTGAAATAGGGATGGGCAGTCCCCCAGAAAAAAAATTCTGGGTTGCTATGAACCTGCCTGAGCAGGGTTACCTGCCGGCAACCCGCCTAGACAAGAATGGTTGGGTGGAGGGTGCAAAAATTATTGCTGCATACAGTGATATGCAAGGCATCTCGGTTAGCAACGGACAGCGAATTGTTGTAAGTAATGTAAAGCTGGACGAATTTGTAATCGGTAGCTATGCAGTGTATGGAATGACAGAACCAACAGATCCGCCGGCAATAAATTCTGGAACATTTGAGATGGAGATTCTCTCAGGAGATGTATCGCAAAACCCACTTCATTATTATCCGTTTTATGTGACAGGTGCAGTTGGGGCAATAATTGGTGTTTTGTTGATACTTAAGAAGCGTTCCTAGTTTTGTAATATTTGCAATATCTTTTGATTCTGCAGACATTACATAATGGTGAGACTGGCTTGCAGATATTCTGTCCGTACATTACAAAAGTATCGTTAATCTTTAACCAGAACTTTTTTGGAATTTTTTGCATCAACTCTTGCTCGGTTTCTTCTGGTGTTTTTGTTTTTACTAAACCCAACCTGTTTGAGATTCGATGCACATGGACATCCACGGGGATGGCAGGCTTTTCGTAGGCATAAACCAAAACACAGTTTGCTGTCTTGCGTCCAACTCCAGGAAGCCCCACCAACTGATCCAAATTGTCTGGGATCATTCCATTATACTGCACTTCGATGATCTTTGCAACGTCGATTATTCTTTTTGCCTTTACGTGGTAAAAGCCAATGGGCTTGATTATCCTCTCGACATCCTTTGTTTTTGCATTGGCGAGGTCTTTTGACGTCTTGTATTTTGCAAATAACTCTCCTACCACCTTTGTCGTGTTTTCATCCTTTGTTCTTGCCGAAAGAATTGTACCAATTAGTATGGCAAAGGGATCTCCTTTTTCCACATCATGAAGCTGGCGTAGTGCAGTCATTCTTGGTGGTTTGACGGAATTCATCGTATCTATCATGCCAGAAAGAATTTTTTCCATTGTTTTCTGAGTTGTATTGTTTCAATAATAAGCTAAACCCAAAAATTGCCATACAAGTATTATATTTACTCAATTGCAACGGTACTTGTGGAGCTAACAAAAGAAGAAGAGCTTGCATTAAAGGGAGAGTATGGTGAAACACTAGAGACTGCTTACAGAATCTTGGTTGCAACAGGTGAGGCAACAAATGCAGAAAAGCTCATCCCTATAAAATGGGCTCATCTTTCCGGCGCAAACTACAACACAATTGGAGACGCAGGAGAGGAATTTCTCTCAAAGCTCAGCCAAACTGCAAGGGTAAATGTCATGACAACTGTAAACCCAATTGGATTTGATTTTGATACGGTATCAAAGTACAAGATCTCTGACGAATTTATAAAAAAACAGAAAAGCATAGTAGAATCTTACCAGAAGATGGGAGTTACACCGTCGTTTTCCTGTATCCCATACGAGATATTTGATCTGCCAGACAAAGGTACACAGGTGTCATTTGCTGAAAGCAATGCAGCAATTTATGCAAACTCGGTTAGCAACCTTAAAACAAACAAGGAGAGCTCACTTTCTGCACTGGCAAGTGCGTTGACTGGTAAAAGTCCATACTCTGATCTTAGAATTAACGACAAACCAAACCTCACGATTAAGATGAAAATTGAGAACCCTGACGAGATGGTGTTTGGTATGCTTGGATTTTTTGCAGGCAAGATTGCTGACAACTCAGTTGCGATCTCAGGTGTATCAAAGATGGACAAACGTAGCTGCAAGTCATTATGCGGTGGAA
>CAZLSK010000043.1:3927-10781 GCA_964562075.1 uncultured Candidatus Nitrosotenuis sp. | reverse complement strand
GTTGAAGTTACGACATAATTGCTAGGTAGTTCTAGTTCTGTTTCATAGAGTGACCAAAAGGAAATACGGTATGTTTCATTTGGATCAGCCTGTATTCCGTAATCTGCATACTTAACTAATATATCACTGGAGATTCAAAAGAGACCTTAATCTATCCAGGAATCTGCATGCGATAGTTGTGTTCTCTTTTGAGAATCGTCTTTGGATCCTCATCTTTGCAAGCTCCACTCTTCTCATAGAGTTGTGCCAATCGATTCCTCCCGTTTTTTCTTTCACACTGATATGATATTGGTTTGAATTTAAGGAGAGTAAATTTTGTTCATAGAGCCTACGACTCATAATATAAGGCGCCGGGAGAGAGATTTGAACTCTCGAACCCTTGCGAGTACGCGCTTTATGGTTTTTCAAATTCCAGGCGCGCGCCCTACCAGGCTAGGCGACCCCGGCAAATGTCCTATGGACAAAAACCATACTAGAAGTTGATTATATAGAGGTGTTTTTAGAATTCGAAGATTTATGGTTTGATGAATTTTTCAAGCTCTGCCTTTGCTTGAGGATCAGTCATTTGTTTTGGAGGGTGCTTCATCAGATAAGCACATGCTGGAATGATTGGTCCTCCCAACTTTCTTTCAAGGGCTAACTTTGCAAGACGCACAGCGTCAATTACAATTCCTGCAGAGTTTGCCTTGTCGTCTACTTCGAGTCGCACTTCCATATTATATGGAATGTTTGCCCACTGCCTACCCTCTATTCTCATGAACATCAATTTCGTATTGCCTAAAAACGGAATGAAATCAGACGGACCTACATAGATTTGGTCATCTGCCAGTCTTTGCGAGAGCTGACTTTGAACGCTTTCTGTTTTTGAAATTCTTTTGCTGACGAGTCGTTCCTGTTCTTTCATATTCAAAAAGTCGGTGTTTCCTCCAACATTAATCTGGTAAGTTTTTTCTATCTTTGTTCCCCGATCATCACACAACCTTGCAAGTGTTCTGTGTACAATTGTTGCGCCAACCTGACCCTTGATGTCATCGCCTACCACTGGCAGCTTTTTGTCTGCAAATTTCTGGCCCCATTTTTTGTTAGAGGCAATAAACGAAGGAATACAATTGACAAATGCGGTTCCTGTTTCAAGACAGATTTGTGCCCAATACTGAGTTGCCTTCTCAGAACCAACTGGCAGATAAGATACAATCACTTCGGCGCCTGTCTTTTCAATAGCCTTTTTGATCTCTTTTGTAATTTGCTCTTTTGATTTTTTGCTCTTTAATGGCTTGACACGATTTTCCACCCAGATCCCCACGCCATCAAGGGCAGGGCTCTCGTAGACGAGGGCCTTTGTTTTTGGCATTTTGTTTTTTGGGACCCACTCAACCATGTTGGGATAGGCGTAAATTGCCTCGTTGATTGTTTTGTCAACCTTGTTTTGTCCTACATCGAAACCTGCAACAAAATCAAGATCGTGAATTGAATAGCTGCCAATTTTGTCATGCATTATTCCGATTACCCTTTGTGATGGATTTTGTCTATAGTACTCGATTCCCTGAATCAATCCTGAAAAACAGTTACCAATTCCTACAAGACCAACTTTGATCTTTTTTGCCAAACCTACCTGTGGTTCCGTCGAACTTGTTTTAAGTTTTCCTACCGCAGAATGTTAACGGTTGTACTGTCACTGATTTTTTGATTGTCTACGTAAGCAAATGCATCTATGACATAGCGGCCTTCTATGATCTTAGAATTGTCATTTTTTTGTTGCAACCACTCATAAACGTGTTTTTGATTTGGGCTCAGCTTCAATCCGTTAAAGCTTGTTGAGAAAAACACTGTTCCATCCAATGCTCGGACTTGGAGGCTTGGCTGATCTAAGAAGGTAATTTCAGTGGTACCGGAGTTAATTATGTTGATTGCAACACTTTCTCCAAGCTCATAATCCTGTTTTTCAACTAAAATAGAAATTGACGCGCCTTCTACAAATTCAAGATCGTGCGATCTAATTTTTTCAAGATAAATTCCCAATGCTGCAGCCGCTACTGTGCCTGTTATTATTGCAATTAGCAAACTTTTTGGAATCATTGTGTGGTGGCTGTTTTTGAGCGCCAGCTTTTGGGATAAGTGTTTGGAGCCATGATGATTCTCTTGGTTTGAAAGGCGTAACCCTTTGTAGCATCCTTAATTTCATTTTCTGACAAAAGTGATTCCGCAAGTGCGACAACTTCGCCTTTTTGTGTGTATATTCCGACAAGATCACCTTTGGCAAGACCTGGCGAGACTTGTAGAATTCCAGGTATTGCAAGCTGTGCCCCATGGCATAGCGCATCCACGGCAGAATCCCTTATGACAACTGCCTTTATTTCAGTCAGGGCATGCTCAATTGGAAGAATCATTTTGTATAATTTGGAATCGTCGTTTTTTTCTTGCCACTGTGCAAACGCGTCTGCAAGCTCATGTAATGTTACGAGTTTTTGGTTTTCATTGAATTGGTGGACTCGACTTCGACGCAGCTCAATCATTGTTGCGCCAGGACCCAATATCTCACCGATATCGTAGAATAATTTCCTGATGTATGTACCTGCCTCACATAAGACACGCAGTAGTAAAAGTCGTTCCTTTTGTTCCACTATCTCAAGCTCATAGATGGTTCTAGTTCTTGTTTGCCGCAGAACAGAAGAACGTTGTGGAGGCTTTTGATAGATCTCTCCTCTAAAAAGATTCAAGACATTTTCAAGTTTTTCTTTGCTTGGAAGTGAATGCAATCTTCCCAAGCCATAGTATTCCTTTGGTCCAAGCAATAAAACTCCTAATGCCTTTGTTGCCTCTCCAAGTCCAAGTGGCAGAACCCCTGAGACCTGTGGATCCAGTGTTCCACTATGTCCAATTTTTGGAATTTTTAGAATTCTCTTTGCCCAAGCAACCGTTTCATGACTGGTTGGTCCTGGGGGTTTGTCGAGAAGAATCATTCCATAGTTAAGAAGATCTTTAATTGATCTTTTGTCGTAATACACACCGTACTGGTCGTTTGTTACATCCTGATCAATTACTACAAGGCTTTGCAGCTGCGGTAGTGTCAAAGCAATTCCTTTACCTTTTGTATTGTTGTTTTTAGAACTGTATCTGCATCCAACCCATCTGTATCAATTATGATATCAAAAACACTGAGGTCATCGCCAAAATCAAAACCGTAGAGTTTTTTGTACAAGATTTTGTTTTCGTCATAGCGTTTTTTGACTATTTCAAATGCGATTTTGTGTGACATGTTATCACGTGCCTGCATTCGCTTTGCACTGTTCTCGCGCGAGCCTGCAAGCCAGATCTTTATGCCGCCTTTCACGAGCCACGGTAGGGTGTAGCTAGTAATAACGACATTTCCTTTAAGAAATATCTCCTTTAGCTTCTCGTCTACCTTTTTATCAAACTCATCGTTGTCCTTTCTCTGACTGAGAAACTTCATTCCTTCAACAGTGTCCCACCAGTCGTCGCCTTCTGTTTTGAATCCTTGTTCTTTTGCCATCTCTTTGAGTACATCGCCACCACTTAGGCTCTTTAAACCAAATTCCTTGGCAAGTCCTTTGGAAACTGTGGTCTTGCCGATGGCAGGTGGACCAGAAATGATTATTGATTTTAGCAAAGCTAAGTTAAATCCATAGATGTCTT
The DNA here is from genome assembly GCA_964562075.1 of uncultured Candidatus Nitrosotenuis sp. Taxonomy (GTDB): domain Archaea; phylum Thermoproteota; class Nitrososphaeria; order Nitrososphaerales; family Nitrosopumilaceae; genus Nitrosotenuis. The sequence goes on along the minus strand of CAZLSK010000043.1, from coordinate 7,127 downwards.
GGTGAGCTTCATTATTATTCCGCTAAATGCGATAGACGCCAGAAAATACCAAGCCCAGAAATAAACATCGTTTACGTTGTGACAAATCTTTCCATCAACTTTTTCTGCAGTACAGGTAAGCTGGAACCAATCGCCTGGAATCACATTCAGTGGTACTGGCGAGATGGCAACAGTATATGAAAACAGAGGCGGCAGAACAAAATAAAAGATCAAAATAAGTGGCACAAACGTAATCATCATAGGTCTCATGTTCATCTGCATCAGTTCCTGGTTCAGTCTTGTCATGTAAGCGGATTTTTTGTCAAGCTCTGCCTGTTTTGCTGTATCTCTTGCCCTAAATGCAGCCATTCTCTCCTTTTGCCATGCCCTTGTCTCTTTCATTATCCGCTGGAGCTTTTCCTGATCAACTAGTTTCTTTCTAACCACTGCGTTGAACAAGTTAAGAAGAATCGCAAACCCTAAGATTCCAAACATTGCAGGAATCATTCCCTTTACGATTGGATCTGCACTCCCAAGAGGTCCCCGGTTTAGACCTAAAAAGTCACCTTGTAAAAATATCGATTCCAAAAATTGGAGTATTATGAGCGGTTCCATTTCAAAAACCTATTGCGCTTATTACCTCGTCAGCTGCCTCTTCAACCTTTCCTTCAGAGTTCATCACCGACTTCATTGGGGAGCCAGTAAGTACGGCACAGCTTGAAAGCATTGCATCTTGGACGGCAAGCTCTTTTTTGATTTTATCTATTGAGATTATGTCTCTGTCTCGGGTGGTGTCTTTCATTCGCCGATTATAGATCTCTTCTGGTCGTGCTGAGACTGCAATCAGGTTTGCCGGCTTGAGCTCCTCAAGAACGTGATATGGTAAGCCTGGGTAGAATCCTTCCTTTGTAGATATGAATGCATGCGTATCAATTATAATGACATTATCATTAAAGCCTGCAATTTTTTTTGCGGCCATTTTTTGAAGCTCTTTTTGTTTGTTAACAGATAACTTTCTTAGCTCGTCCCTGTTTGTAATTCCGAGTTTTTTTGCCTCCTCAAACATAACGGTTCCAAAGCTGTGAACGCTTACGCTTTTTTTCTTGTTGTTTAGTATTTCGACTATTTTTGTAACGAGTGTTGTTTTACCTACTCCAGCAATTCCTACTATGACAACTTTTTTACTTTCGTCCAAGCAAGGCACCAAGACGCGGCATAACGACTTCGACTTGTTCTCTTATCAGCTGTTGATAATAGTTTATCAAAATGTCTACCATCAGTAGTATACCAATACCACTTCCAAATACCCCCAAAACATCAGAAACTCCTGCCAGTGCACCAAGTATAGCAGACCCAATTATCGTAACAGATGGGATGTATTTGTTGAGGAGTGCCTCTACCGGCTGGTTTGATTTTCTAAAGCCTGGAATTTGAACATCTGCATCCAACAGATTTTTTGCGGCACTCTTTGGAGAAAGACCACCGAGTTCAACCCAGAGTCTTCCAAATACGACCACAATTGCAACCATGAAAATTATGTACACTACTGCACGCAACGGATCCAGCGCGGCTAGATCCAGTCCTCTTGGTGGAGTGATGTAATAGACTATACCTCCTATTGGTGTTGAAGGGCTTGTTGGGTCGAATTGTGCTAAAATGTTAAAGAAGGTGTTGTTGTTTAGCGGGTTAATGTTTGCCCACAACATCTGTCCCATAAAAATTGCGTTTGCAGTAAGGGCAGATGCCAGAATTACCGGAATGTTTGAAACGTACATTAATTTGATTGGATAGGTGGCAGAGAAGCCTCTGTATTTTGTTGAAACTATTGGTATCTCTACTTTGATTGCCTGTGTATACACTAGGATTAACAAAATTCCTGCTGTAATACACAGACCAAATATGCTTGGAAGTTGATTACCTCTGAAAAATATGTCTGCGATATTGCCGTTCATGATTTGTTGTGTCACAAACGGGACTACACCTATGCGGAAGCCGTCTCCTGCTTCAAGGGGGCTAAATAAACTCCATAAAATCTGTTGTGCTACACCTGCCATAATGAAAAGACTGATGCCACTACCAAGACCCCATCCCTTCTGAATCAATTCGTCAAGGAACATGATGATAACCGAGGCGGCAATGAGCTGTCCAATTATGACATAAAGGACACTTGGGTTTCCAACTCCTGGTCCATACACGGCTATGGCATATACTGCTGACTCGATTATTATTACAATATATGTTACAAGCTTTGTCGCAGTCTGAAATATTCCTCTTTCGTCTGGTTTCGTAAAGTCAAACTTTAGAATCTCAGAACCCTTTAGTAACTGCATCAAGAGCCCCGCTGTAACTATTGGTCCTATTCCAAGCTCGACCAGTGTGCCTTGTTGGGATGCAAAGATTACTCTTGCAAATTGCAGAAAGTCAAATTCTGGCGCAGTTGCACCAAAAAGCGGAGTTTGGCCCATTACTTGGTAAATTAGTAATGCAATTCCGCACCAGATCAGCCTTGTTTGGAGCGAGAGCTTCTTTTTTGGTTTTGGAACTTGAACTAGATATGGTTCTGTTTTTTCAACAATTCTTTTGACAATTCCTGTTGCAGTGCCTTCAGCCAACAACTAACACCTCGCCCCCCGCCTTTTTGATCTTTTCTTCTGCAGATGCAGTATATCGCTGGATTTTGATAGAGTAGGCATTCTTTATCTGCCCTCCTCCAAGAAGTTTATCGTAGCCAAGACTGTCAAGATCCAGAACCTTTTTGCCCCCTTCATCTTTTCCGTGTTTGGCATAAAGGTCGTCCAGATCTCTTACACTAGTCCATTTTCTTGTTATGAGTGGGTGAGGTGGATGAGTAGAATCATGACCAAAGTGATCAGGATCGTATTTTAGTAAAGAACTGTAGAGGTGTTTGTGCATTCCTGCCTTTCCAAGGCCTCCTTTGTGACCGCTTGCCCTGTGTTGCCCAATTTGTCCCCAACCATGGGTTCGAGAACCTCTGAATTTTCTTGTTTTTCGTAGTCTTGTTGCCAATTAGATCATACTCCTGACAAGATCGATTAGTTCTTGATTTTGTCCCAGTACTCCGCCTTCTCCGCGTAGTTCACCGCCCCCATGTGTGGCGGGCGGGCGCGCAGCCGCAGGTAGTAGGCGAACATCGCGAGGCAGTCCGACAGGTCGCGCCACGACCACCAGAAGGCTCGCGGGCAGGCGCGCGCCCGGGCGCT
>CAZLSK010000043.1:1074-3917 GCA_964562075.1 uncultured Candidatus Nitrosotenuis sp. | reverse complement strand
CTACGTTTGAAGCCGTGTCTTGGTGGGGATAGTGCAAACCAAGGCTTTATTGGTTTAATTTTATTCATTGAGATTTTACCGTCACTGACGGAGGCTGCAAGCTCATCAATGGTCTTGAAGCCTAGCTTTGTAAGATCCTCATTTGTGATTTTCTTGTAGCCAGCCTTTCTTCCTTTTTTGCTAAGGAGTTCTTTTGTGATATCGAGATTTGCCTCTTGCCATGACACATAATGTTTCACCCTATCTAACATGCCGACCGTGTTTTCTTTAGATGGAATTATTGTTGCACGAAATTTTTTTTCTAATTTTAAGAGAGCTAAAGTTGCCTTTGCCCAATGTGGAACGTTGATCTGACCTCTCATTCTTACAACAAGATACGCTTTTACCATTTCCAATCAACCTTGACTAAATGTCTGCCTGAGGCACTGTAGCACTGCTTTTGATGTAGAGTTCATTGTTTCCGTAGCTCCCTTTGCAGTTGTCCAAGCGTCCTTGAGGCCTGCAAGTTTGAGAAGGTTTCTAATTTTTCCTCCCGCTACGAGTCCAAGTCCTCTTGGTGCTGGAACGATTTCTACTACCACACTGCCTCCCTTTCCTCGTACCTTGAATGGTACGGAATGTGCTTGTTCACATCTACACTCCCAGCTTCCACAACCCAGTTTGACTGGACTGACATTAAGGTAAGCGTTAGTTGTTGCTTTTTCAATCGCAATTCTCATTTGTTTGGACTTTCCTTGTCCAATTCCTAACCAACCGTTTTCGTTTCCAGCTGCAACCATTGCCTTGAATTTAGTTTGCTGACCATTTGGTGTCATTTTCTGAACCATTCCGACGTCTATGACCTCAGTTCTAAGGTCTGGCAGTAGTTTTTTGATTATACCTGCTTCTTGAATTCTTAGTCCGTTAGTGTAAATTTCATCCATAGATGTGATAAGACCTGCAGCTACTTTTTTGCCAAGCTCGGTTCTTGGTATCCAGATTTCTTCTTCTTTGCGTAGTGAGCGTCTTTCATTTCTTGGTTTGTGTTCAACAGTTTCGCTCATTTCTACTTGACCTCACCATCAATGGTTGATTTTATCTTTGCAATTTCATTTTTTACTTTGAGATGATCGCCATTAATTCTCTCTTGTGGTGGCAAGGCATCCTCACTTGCTGGAAGTTGAAGTCCTGCATCGATTATTCCTTTTAGAGCAGCTGCCATCCTTTGTGTATAACGTCTTGTTCCGCTATAGAGTATTACATCTTTGATTCCCTGTGAAAGTGCTTTTTTGCCTGCCAAATAACCTGTCAGATAAGCAGCTGGAACATTTTTTCGTGAACCCTTCCAACCCTTTTGTAAAAGAAACCTAGAATGTGCCGATGCCACCACCTTGTCGCCAGTTAGTTGTGGTTTGTGAATCTGAACCAGGGTGTTCTCGTTTGAAATCTGAACAGTAACAAAATCGCGTCTGCTCATTAGCATTAGCTTCCGCTTTTTATAGTTGGTTTTTTCTTCACGTAATCGTCGTAATATTGTTGAATATGCCATTGTGATATTGCTGAAATTTTGAAACTGCTTTTATAAATGTTCGAGAGTCAGCAAAGTAAGAAGTGCTTTTTGTGAGTGTAGTCGATTTTCTGCCTCGTCCCAAACAACCGACCGTGGCCCATCAATTACAGAGGATGTGACCTCTTGACCTCGTTTGGCAGGTAAGCAATGCATGAAAATGGAGCCTTTTTTTGACTTTGCCATAAGTGCGGAATTAACTTGGTATTTTGGCAGGAATTTTCCAAGTCGTTTTGGATCGTCATGAATCGACACAAAGGTGTCCGTTGCTACAACATCAGCGTCTTTTACGGCTTTACTTGGATCTTGTGTCAATTCGATATCGGTTAGTTTTTTGCATTCCTTTACAACGCTTGCCAATGGCTCGAATCCTTTTGGTGTGGCAATGGACATTGAGATTCCTACTTTTGAGCATCCATACAACAGGGAGTTGCAGACATTGTTTCCGTCTCCGATCCATGCAACCTTTAATCCTTGAAGTTTTCCTTTTTTTTCTTTTATTGTCATTAGATCTGCAAGGGTTTGGCAGGGGTGAAACGAGTTAGAAAGTCCATTAATTACCGGAACCGTTGAATTTTTTGCCAAAGTTTCTATGGTTGAATGTTCGTAAACTCGTGCCATTATTATGTCCACGTAGCGCGAAAGTGTTTTTGCTGTATCCTCAATAGTTTCACCCCTTGAAAGTTGCAGCTCTTGTGGAGATAGATTTAATGCATGGCCACCAAGCTGAAACATTCCGACCTCAAAACTTACACGTGTTCGTGTGGATGGTTTTTGAAAGATCATTGCAAGTGTTTTATTTTTTAGTAACGGTTTTGTGATGCCATTTTTCAGATCTTTTTTTAGTTTTGATGCAGTATCGATGATTTTTGTGATTTCTTCTTTATCTAACTCTCCTAATGTCAGTACATGTTTAGCTTTGATCATTTCTTAAGCCACCCAAAAAGCCTCTTCTTTGGTTTTTCTTGTTTGTCTTCTTTAACTTTCTTTTCTTCCTCTATTTTGATCTCCTCTTCTGGTTCAGCTTGCTTCTTTTCCTTCCTTGGTTGTTCGCTTGGTTTTGGTCGTCCATTTTCTATCCACTTTTTGATTTTTTGAGCTAGTTCAAATGCCTCCTCATCATTTTCTGGTGGAGGCAGATCATACAAATCAGCATAACGCGAAATGTCTTCGTCCCGTATTCCTTCAAAAGGATCTTTGACCTTCTTTTTTTCTGTCTTTGGTTCTGGTTTGAGCTCTGGTTTTGGTTCTGGTTTGAGCTCTGGTTTTGGTTCTGGTTTGAGCTCTGGTTTTGGTT
>CAZLSK010000043.1:0-974 GCA_964562075.1 uncultured Candidatus Nitrosotenuis sp. | reverse complement strand
CTGGTTTGAGCTCTGGTTTTGATACACTCGCTTCACCAAACACTGTTTGAAGGAAGACGTTCTTATCAAATGGTTTAAGATCTGAATATTCTTGGCCCACTCCTACGTACATGACTGGTCTTGAGGTAATTTTGACCACAGATAACGCTGCGCCGCCTCTTGCGTCTGCATCACTCTTTGTCAGAATTGCGCCATCAAATTCTACATGCTCATAGAATTCCCTTGCTTGGTTTACAGTATCATTACCTGCAAGTGAATCTCCAACGAAAATCTTTAGATCAGGCTTTACTACCTTTGTTATCTTTTCAATTTGATCCATGAGATTTTTGCTTGTCTGCATTCGTCCTGCGGTGTCAATTAAAACACAGTCAATTTTGTGCGATTTTGCATAAAGCACTGCATCCCTTGCTACTGCAGCTGGATCGGCACCATAGTTTTGCGCCACTATCTTTAGGTTTAGCCTATCGGCGTGTTCTTTGAGCTGCTCAATTGCACCAGCCCTAAAGGTATCAGCAGCTGCGATAACAACAGAAAATTTGTTTTCCTTTAATAAATGCGCGAGCTTGGCAAGCGTAGTGGTTTTACCAGTACCATTAATTCCCACAAATAAAATTATGAAGGGTTCGGTTGTGTCTTTTTTTACATTAATTTTTGAAACAATGTCTATTGTTCCCGCAGCATCAAACAAGCTAGAGATGCTTTGGATCAAATTGTTTTTGACAAATTCGCCCATTTCTTTTTTTTCAATCGATGTTCCGACTAGTTGTTTCTTAAGATCGGCTTTTATCGAATCGATCACTTCTGTAGCAACATCGGATTCCATCAGCGCAATTTCTAATTGAAAAAGAATGTCGTCAATGTCGCTTTCTTTTAGCTCTCGTTCGCTTAGGCTTTTGGCAACGGATGAGAATGCACTACGTAGTTTGTCAAACATAAAATCACTTATTGTTGAGGAGTTGCAGACTGGATCATGC
>CAZLSK010000042.1:4140-10803 GCA_964562075.1 uncultured Candidatus Nitrosotenuis sp. | reverse complement strand
AAGCCGCTCCAGTCTGAGCAACGCAGCTGTGAAGACGCCGCGACGATCTGACCCACAACATTGTATTGTTTTAAATAATGATCTTTTTAGCTGAGCAATAGTTGAAGACAGATTATGATTTGATTGTGGCAGGCGGAGGACTTGCTGGAATGGTTGCAGCCCAGTCTGCAGCGCATTACTCCAATCAAAGGTTGTCTATTCTTGTAATTGACAGAAACCCGCCACTTTTGCTTGGATGCAAATCCGTAAACGGTTGGATTTGCGGCGACGCAGTCTCAAAGGAGGCTGTTGACTATATGGGAAAGAGAATCAATGTCTCTTGGGCCAAGCCCGAGATTGAACACAGGGTAAAGGGTGTAATGGCGCTGTCTCCAGACAGGGAGACTGCGATTCCATTTGATGGTGATGGCTATCTTCTAAACAGGCAACAGCTTCCGCAAAGCCAGTTCAGAGAAGCGCAAAAGCGCGGAATCAATGTGGATTTTGAGGTAAACCTCAACAGCCTTCTGTATGATAACAACCAGGTGATTGGAGTGGAAGGGACAAACAGAAAGACCAACCAGCCTTACAAAAAGACTGCCAAAGTAGTAATCGATGCTACAGGTGTTGCCTCGATGCTCCGAAACGGAATCAAAAACACAACCAAGATGGAAAAAAAGATCGACAGAACAGACCTTGAATCAACTGGCAGACACATCATGTACTTTGACAAAGGAGAAGAAGATCTCACAGAATTTGATCCTGATTATTGTCTGATTCATCTAGACCAAGACATTGCACCGGGTGGATATGGGTGGGTCTTTCCAAAGGGGCCAAACAAGGTAAACATCGGCCTTGGTGTTGAAAAAACACTTTTGGAAAAAAGAAACAAAAGACTTGGCAAGCACGACGACGTAACAGGTTTGATCAACCAGTACGTTGCAAGAAACCGAGCAATCAAAAACCCAAGGCTTTCAACCGATCCTGAAGATTCACACAATGCCACCGGAAACTTTCAGGTCTCTGTCAGAAGACAAAACGACTGCATGGTTGCAAACGGATTCATGTTAGTTGGCGACTCTGCATGGATGCCAAAGCCACTTGATGCTGGAGGAATTGGTCCTGCTTTGATTGCCGGAACCATCATTGGCAAAAATGTAGTTGAGGCAATCGAGTCAGGCGACGTCACAGAAAAGGGATTGTGGCAGTACAATGTCGATTATGTAAGAGAGTACGGATACAAGACTGCAGGCCTTGAGGTCTTTAGAAGATTGTTGCAGATGCTAACAAATGAACAGATCAATTATGGTATGAAGCACTTTTTGGGAAACCTAGACGTTGAGGCAATAAGCAAAGGCGAGCATCCCGACTTTAGCATGGTAGGCAAGATGGGCATGCTAATTCGAGGTGCGCTGAACAAAAAACTTGCAGACGGGCTACGCTACACAACTCAGCAAAACAGATGGCTCACAGAACATTATCGTAACTATCCAAAAAGCCCAGACGGATTTGAGGAGTGGGACAAAAAGCTGTTAAAGTTTCTCAACGAGTCGTACGAACACCTGGCAAAATTTGAAAACTAAGAATCGTAAGCGTTTTTTATCAATTCTTTATTTTCTAAATCGTGGAATTTCAGATTCTAAAAAACCCGATGAGCATTCTTGAGGTTCACCTAAAAGAGGGGGAGACCATTACTGCCGAGGCAGGCGCTTTGGTCTTTATGAAAGGAGAAATAGAGGTAAAGACAAAGATGCGCTCAGGGCTTTTCAAAACAGTCAAAGTTTCGCTTTTGGGAAACGAGTCATTTTTTGTAAACGACTATATCTCAAAAGAAGATGGTTGTGTCCTTGGTTTGACAGGGCCGCCGGTAGGAGACATCATAGAAATTCCAATTAACAGAGATTCTGGATTTATCGTCCAGTCTGGGGCGTACATTGCATCCACTCCCGGAGTAGATATCGACACCAAGTGGCAAGGGTTCACAAAGGGAATCTTTGGAAGCGAGCTTTTCATGCTAAAGGCAACGGGGGAAGGCAAGGTCTTTTGCAACGCATATGGCGGAATTATCCAAAAACAGCTTTCTGCTGGAGAGAGGATGACGCTTGACAACTATCACCTAGTTGCGCTGAGCCTCAACTCTGAGTACAAGGTGACCAAGTTTGGTGGACTCAAAAGCACGATTCTTGGAGGCGAGGGGCTGGTCACCGAGGTACTCGGGCCTGCAATTGTGTATTTTCAGACAAAGAACCTCAAAGAGCTCATTGACCTGCTTGGGGTCAAGCACCACACCGAGACCCAGGGGCCAAACTTTAACGTTGGCGGATTCCGATTCGGAATGTAGCAGCAATAATTTTTTGCCAAGAATTAAAATAATGTGAAAGCCTTTGAGGATCATGTTACAAGCTTCTACCTATCTTGACTGGAACAACTCCTTGGAGGTACTAGACAAGGCGTATGATTCCGGGCTGTTTGTACTAATTATTGGTCCCAAGGGGACCGGCAAGACATCGCTTGTTCGCGAGTTTATCGGCAAAAAGGGCGCAAAGCTAGAATCAATCAATTTCAGTTTGCGAACTCGCGAATCGCACCTTGTGGGAACAAAGACGCTGACTGAGGGAACGGTAGGATTTGACGAAGGGATTTTGATAAAATCAATGAAGGATGGAAGCATCCTGTATCTTGATGAGCTTAATGCAGCAGAAGCAGATGTTCTGCTAAGACTTGATGAGGCACTGGACGACAGGCGCCAAATTGTCCTAAAAGAATCTGGTGGTGAGCTAATACAGGCAGACAAGAATTGGTTTGTGATTGCAACGATAAACCCGCTCACACATGTTGGAACAAAGGAGCTTCCACCACAACTAGTAAGCAGGTTTCCTGTCAGGATACGACTTGACTATCCGCCAGAGCAGACAGAGTTTGAGATAATAAAGCGACATGTCTCTGGAGCAAACGAGGACAAGCTGCGACAGGGAATAAAGCTTGCAAATAGTTTGCGACAGGCAGCTGCAGTAGAGGAGCTGTATTATTCCCCAAGTCTTCGAGAAACGATTGCATTTGGCAGGCTTTTGAACGCAGGCGTTGATGCAAAAAAGGCAGCAAACATTGTCTTTGCAAACGTGTATGCACAGTGGGGAAATGTCGAGTATCAAAAGGTAAACGACATCATCATATCGATGTTTGGTAGCTGATGCAGTCACTACACCTACGAAACGACACGTTAGTTGAGATTGCCACCTTTTTGGCAAGGCGCTGGTCCGAAAAAGAAAAGATCGTAGTCGAGTTTTCAGATAAAAAGGAAAACCAGACAAAGCTCAAAGAAAACAGAATAAGCCTTGTATCGCCTGAGCGGTACGTTGGCGAAGATTTTGAGCGGTACAGACAGTTTAGGACAGCAATATGGTATGAGGCAATGCGCGCCAAGCTCTGCAAAAAAATTCTCTCAAACGATCATGCCTTTGGCTTTATCCTCAATACCCTTGAGACAAGGCGCATCGAGATGCTTGGAAGAAAAGTCTGGCGTGGAATGGATGAGGAGCTCATCTTCAGCTACGGATACCGCTGGCTCTACAGACCGCTTCTCTCAAATGTTTTGGGAAAGACAAGAATAGTTGAGGCGTTTTACCAGCAGTTTTTGTTTGGAGACATCAAAGGCGAGCTACAGCCTAGCTACCATGACAGAATACGAAAGGCAGGTGCGCGCGCAAAAGAAATTGTCAATGAGGCAATAGAAAAAAACCACGGAACCGAGTGGCTTGAAAAAAAGGTTCCCGAGGTTTTGAGTATCTTAGACATTGATGCGCTAGTTACCATCCCGCTTTCCATTCCTTGGAAGGGTCCGGGTCTTATGGTAACGCCTGAGGACCTCCTAAAGGCCTTGCAAAAGATTGTAAAAAGCCGTGAGGAGGATTTTGGAAAGATAGATGTCACAAACGTCATAGCAGGAAAATCGGTTGCAGAAGAGTTCAAGATGCTCAAAGATGAAAACCGCAAAAATGAAAACAAGGGTCTTGGAAGCGAGACCATCGGCATCCAGGTGCCAGGCTCTACAAACGTAGATGAGACAAGAATCTACGACCAAGACCTTATCTCAAACCTCAAGACAAAGTTCAAGGACTGGAGGACCAGTTGGAGCGAGCAGCACGTAATGAGCGGCGATGAGTTTGATGAAGAGTCGTACATAGAAGGCCATATGCCTTTTCTGACGGACATCAAAAAGTCAATCAAGGCAAGGATCGTAATACTAGTTGATCACTCTTCAAGCATCACGGATCAGCAGACGCAGTACAAAAAAGTCACAGTTGCCCTCTGTGAGGTTTTGTCGTTTTTGAAGATCAGGTTTTCTGTCTATGCATTCAACACAACACAAAAACAGGTTGTCTGCTGGCTAATCAAGCCGGAGGACATGAAGTGGAACAATGCATGCGCAAAGAGGCTTGCGCAGATTGAGGCAAACGGTGGAACGCCGCTGGCTGAGGTTTACCAAAAGATGTATCCTATCTTGAGATCAAAAAAGCCCGATATCTTTTTAACGTTATCAGATGGCGAACCTTCAGACCCTGATGCAACGCGCTTGATGGTCAAATCGCTAAAGACGGTGGGAATAAAGATGGTTGCAATAGGGGTAGGTCACGATACCTTTGGTGCAACAAAGATTGCAAACAATTTGAAGTATCTGGATTATGAGAGGACACTAGCCGTATCAAGGCTAAAGGATATTCCAAATCGGGTCCTAGCTGTCTTGCAGACAAGCTAGAATCTGCAAGTATGTTTTTGTACAATTATCAAATTCAGTTTTGATAATTGACAAATTTGTTATTAATCAAGTCTTGTTAGTTTTACCAATGGCAAACAAAATGCAAAAAATTTTGGTTCCCTTAGACGGATCACAAAATTCTACACGAGCGCTAGAAAAAGCAATTACCATTGCACAACCAACAGGGGCCACAATCACTGGACTGTATGTTATTCACATACCTGCAAGATCTGCAATACGCTTTACCCCGCAACAAAGAAAAAAAGAGATTTCCTTTGCCGAGTCTATAATTAGCGAGGCTGCAGAAAAGGCGAAAACGGCTCAAGTAAACTTTAAACCAAGAACTGAAACGGGTGATCCTGGACAAAAAATTGCCCAAGTTGCAAAAGACAGCACCTATGATTTGGTCGTAATTGGCTCAAGGGGCAGAGGTACGGGAAAGGAAATGTTTCTTGGAAGTGTATCAAACTATGTGCTCCACAAGACAAACATTCCTGTGATGGTTGTAAAGTAGATCACAATTTTTTATTTTTCCAATGTTTTGCAGACTAGCTGATCTTATGGAAAATTAATTTTTCCGCCTATTTTTGATTCTATTTCTGCTTTTTGTTGTACTATTACATCAAGCATTTTTTCCTCAGCCTCTTCTAACTTTGCATTTTCATAGGAAATTTTTTGCATCTTTGAATCAAACTCTCTAAAGGGAAGCCCCAGCAGCGATGCGACAAAAACAATAAGACCAATTCCAATTATTATGCCAATCTTTGCTTTAGTGGTATACTTCATTTGATATTAAGTGCCAAGACAAAGAAAATTAATTATGCTATGATCATTTCAAACAAATATTCATTTTTAATTAAATTGGGGTTTTACACGATTCAAAATCAGGATTACGCCTTGTTATTTTATCTGCGCATTTACTTTGATGATATTTGACATGCTGTAGACTGCGGGGCACCTTTCTTCTGCCATCTTGACGAGATCTTGCAGCTTTTGCCTGTCTGCGTTTTCTGCCTGTGCATCGATCTGAAAGTTAATCCCTTCCGTGATTGGATCATCTGAGAGATCAAATGTCTTTGCAAAATTTACGTTGCATTCTGTGTTTACCGCAAGCTTGGTTAGTCTGATTCCTTGCGATGCGGCAATTCCAACAAATGTCCCAATAAAGCACGACGTTATCCCTGCTATACAGTACGCCATTGGGCCAAGCCTGTTTCCACCTCCGCCCAAAAATGAGGGCGAGTCAACCTCGATTACCTCTTTTCCTTTTTCGAATGCAAGTTCGGTTCTGAACTGGTAACCTTTTGCTGGATCAAAGTTCCACTCGCCTGCAAGTTTTACTGGCTTTCTTAGCGTGGCTTTGTCTTTTTTTCCACTCTCAACTGTTTGCGAGACTTTGCTAAGGTCTACATTATTGATGATATTTACCATGTCATGGATTGGTTTTTGTTTCTTATAGTACTTTGGGAGAAAACAATTTCTAAGTTTTTATCTTTTTATTATAAAATCTACATAACACATGTAAAAGTCCGTGATCATTTTTATTAGTGATAAAGTCGTAACAATATCTTAATTGGTTGGTAAGGGTTGGATCAATTATCCAAAAAAAGAGGGACTTACAGAAAGTATTACCTTCCGACTTCCAAAGAAGATTCTAGAGCAGATAGAACTTGAAGCAAGGCAAAACAACATCTCAGAAAACGTCCTTGTAAAGCAGATTCTAACAAACTACTTTGATTGGACAAGGCTTGCCAGTGGTATCGGAATTTTGCCCCTGACAAGAGAGTCATTTAAGGTGCTTCACAAGAACCTTGATTTTGCCAACATTGCGGCAATTGTTCAAAGCATTCAATCTCTTCTCAAAGACTTTGGCATCATCAAGTTTGGCCACTGGGGACCAAAAGAAGCCCTCGAATCATTGATGCTGT
>CAZLSK010000042.1:2132-4130 GCA_964562075.1 uncultured Candidatus Nitrosotenuis sp. | reverse complement strand
GATGCTGTACCTACAGATGTCAAACTTTGTTTTTGTCCACCTTAAGGATCAAAACGAGCACAGATTCCTCATAAACCACCAGCTTGGAATGATGTGGTCAGTAATACTGGAGGAATTGTTCAAAAAAACATTTAGCGAATTCGTCGATGAGAATTACCTCAAGTTCAAGACTGCGGATGATTCGTTCATCGCCTCGATAACACTGGCTTTGTAGCTTTTCTTGTTTTTCGATTAAAGATGCGAGTGGATAGAAGGCAATGATTAAGCATTTTTTTACTATTTTTTGATTTCAGGCTTTGAAGAGCTACTTTTTGTACTCTATCCCTGTTCGTGGCCTTGGTTCGTCGAAATGGCCCGCAGTCATTATTGGTACTGACAAGAGAGCAATCAATGCCGAGATTCCTGCAAGCACAACGATGTTTGTTTTGTTGTCATGTTTGTGTTTAGGGCAGCAATTACGATATAGTTAGCTCAACACAAAACTAGAAACTAAACAAATTTGTTTATTTTCAACAATTTCGTTTAGCTGAAAAAAGATTATTTTTCAAGTTTTGACTTGCAGCCGCTACAGTAACCGTAAAGGTCAAAGTTGCTTCTCACTATGAGATATCTTGATTTTTTGGCAGCCTTTGATTGGATCTCCTTGATAGAGTCGTCGTCGACATCGTCAATTTTACCGCACCCGATGCACACCAAGTTGATGTGCACACCAGTGTTTGGATCAAAGCGCGACTGGCCGTTTACATCTATTTCGTTTACCAATCTCTTTTTTCTTAAGAGGTCTAGTGTCTTGTATACGGTTGAGAGGCTCACCATTGGATAGTCCTTTTTTATTATGTGGTAGATCTGCTCGGCGCTTGGATGCTCCACTGTGTTCATGACATATTCTACGATTGCAATTCTCTGGGGTGTAATTCTAAATCCTTCGTCACGTAGTGATGCAACAAGCTGTCCGATCTGCGTCTTCATGACTAGGTTAGGTTTGGTCTTGTATTTATTGTTATTCATAATGGCTCCTAATTAATAACAAGAATTAAATAGGAATAATTCCTAATAATAACCATGACTGGAGTAAACATTGGAATTGCAGAAAAAAACAGGCAGGCAGTAATCGGCCTCTTAAGCAAGCTACTTGCAGACGAGTACGTCCTTTACACAAAGACTCGCAACTACCACTGGAATGTTGTGGGACCACACTTTTCGGATTATCATAAGCTCTTCGAGTCACAGTATGACGGATTGGCAGAAGATGTTGACGAAATTGCAGAGCGAATCAGAATACTTGGAGGCAAGACCGGCGCAACGTTAGCTGAGTTTGTCAAAAACTCAAGGCTAAAGGAGCACCCTGGCGAGTATCCAGCTGCGAACAAGATGGTAACAAACCTTGTTGCAGACCACGAAAATCTTGTCCAAACACTTAGGGCAGACATTACCAGCTGTGAGGACAACAACGACGCAGGAACCGCAGACTATCTTACGGGACTGATGGAAAAGCACGAAAAGACTGCTTGGATGCTACGTTCTATTGTGGAGTAGGATCTACTTTCCACTTTATTTTTGAGGTGCAAAAAAATGGTCGACCAAAGCCTTGTTGAAGAGATTCCAACGGTAAACAGCAGAATTAGGATCTGCATTAGATGTGGAAGCATAATGGTAATTGTTGAAGGAGATATCATGAGCTGCAAAAGCTGTGGAAAACGCTTCAGGATTAGGAGTGGTGTTGATGGGATTCATCTGTAACAACATTTGCAGTCGTTTCAAGTCAGAACCATCACACCTAAAATATTTAGCTGGCCAAAAGCGGTGCAGCCAGTGCGAGGTCTTTTTGAATTATGATGGTCTTAGGTGCCCTTGCTGCAACACAAAGCTTAGAACGCATTCTCGAAGCAAGCCAAAGAGACGAAGAGGTGTTTTAGATGGCAAGGTCGTGTAATGGAGTTTGCACTTATTTTGATGCCAACTCTGCTTTTACAAAGGCAAGGACTGCAATATTTCGCA
>CAZLSK010000042.1:0-2122 GCA_964562075.1 uncultured Candidatus Nitrosotenuis sp. | reverse complement strand
TGCGCCCAATGCCGCATACATCTAATTTCAAAATATCACCACTGCCCATGCTGCCATGCAGCTTTGTCAAAATAAAATCGTAAAATCACGATCGTGTTTTTAATTTACGAATGATATAGTACTGGTGGTGGCACTTTGGCCTGCAGGGGAATCTGTGAAAGATACAGAACAGAGAAGAGGAGATATTTAGGTGGGGCAAAAAGATGCACTACCTGTGATGTTTATCTGTATTATGATGAAAGAAGCTGTCCTTGCTGCAGAATCCAGCTTCGCTCAAAAAGAAAATCAAAGATGAGTCTAAAAAATTAGTTCTGTGGGACCCCCCACATGATGCTCCAGTTATACAGCCAGTGGTCCAGTGTTCCGGAAACAATTTTGGAATAGCTGTCAAAAAACTCCTTTGCTTCTTTTTCTGATGGTGCATCAAAGACTGCCATACCTGTCTGGTTGTTATCAAATGGTCCAGACCAGATGAAGTTGCCCTTTGACTTCCATCCCTCAACTAGGCTGAGCACGTCTGGTGCTATCTTTGCTAGCTGCTCATCGCTTACATTTTCCTTTAGCTGGCTTATGAGAACCCACTTAGATTTTTGCGTATCTTGTTGTGACATGATAACATACAGACGCAACCAGATAAAATGATGACCATAGTTCTACTATCATGTTCCAATGTTTGATTTCATTGCGTTGTCATACTGATTGATTACAAGTTTAGCGATTTTCTGAGATCCTTGTACCTGTTTCGGATGGTGACCTCAGTTACTCCAGCAGCCATCGCAATTTCTTTTTGGGATACATTGACATTGCATTTGGTGCACGAAATGTAGAGAGCTGATGCTGCCATGCCCATCGGATCCTTTCCTGCTGTAAGTCTTGTGTCGTTTGCGTCCTTGAGGATTCCAAGTGCTACGCGCTTTACCTTTTCGTTTAGTCCGACTTTGCTTGCTATCTTTGACATGCAGTTTATGGAATTTACCACAGGTATTCTAAGGTCCAGCTCGTTTACAAGCAGCCTATAGTTTTTTGTCAGATCCTTTCTCTTTACGTTGATTGCATCAGACACATCGTTTAATGTTCGAGGCGTCTCTGCATCCCTGCATGCTGCGTACACCGCTGCAGCTAATACCCCCTCAATTGAGCGACCCCTTACAAGGTTCTTTGCCAAGGCTTTTCGGTAAATGTAAGCTGCCTTTTCTACCACAGCGTCGGAGAGTGTAAGCTTGTCTCGTAGCTTGTCTAGCTGTGTAAATGCGTGTTTTAAGTTCCTGTCGATCTGTTCGTGCATCTGGCTCCTGCTATCCCAAGTTCTGAGGCGGTTCATGTTATGCTTCATGTGAGTGGAAAGTGGTTTTCCCGTTGCGTCTCTGTCTGCTGTACCAATTATTGTCGCAAGGCCCATGTCGTGGATTGCAAGAGATGTAGGAATACCAGTCCTAGATTTATCGTCGCGTTCATCCTTGAAATGGCGCTCAGGCCCCGATTCTTGGATCTGCTCTGAGACGACATAGCCGCAGCTGGCACAAAACCTCTCGCCGGTAGCGCCATCTGTGACCATAGCTCCCTTACAGCGTTTGCAGCGCCTTTCTGCACTAGAGTACACAACCATAAATAATCAGGCACGCCATTTGCGCCATCCGCTAATAAGAACTAGTGTGTTTTGCCTGCCGTGTAATCGATCTCAGGATTTGGCGCTCAATAACTCTGAATTTGGGAAGTGAGATTTTGGAGAAATTATTTATTGATTATTTTTTGAAAAATTTCATGGTCGATCTGAACATGAGGGTGTTTGAGAGATTTATCTTTGCTGAGATAATTGGCGAAACACCGCAACCAAGCCCCGAGATAAGAAAACAACTTCAAAGTGAGCTGAGCAGTGCAATAAAAGGCCTTGAGACCAAAAATCACTCAGAGTTGCAAGAGATCTTAGAGCATCAAAAGGCAATAAAGCGGCAATTAAACAAACTCACAGGAGCAATGGCATTATCTCAAGAAAAGATCAACCTGTTTTTGGAATCCATAACAAAATACATCGAAGAGGTAGAGTCGAGATTGAAAATAACTAGATGATTGAGCCACCTAGAAATCATCATCTTTTGACCATCTTGTAGATCATCCAATACAG
>CAZLSK010000041.1:482-11175 GCA_964562075.1 uncultured Candidatus Nitrosotenuis sp. | reverse complement strand
TATGTTTTTGAAAAAGTGGTAGTAGATCTGCCGGTTCCAGTCTAGACAGGTAACCCCGTCTCAAGGTGCACAAGATCCGCCACGTTGACGAAGTAGCGTGGATGCTTTGCCTTAGGATTGCTCCCTCCCGGACCTCATCCATTTCGGCAATTCGATCTTGAGAGTCATCCCTTCGGACAATCTCGAACCTGCAACCACCCGCCTCGGCGTGATTTCATTTCAGCACACCAAGCAGGTATTATCCACCTAGAGATTTATCCAGCAGTTGCTGACCTCTGCATAGAGCCGGTTTCAGAGAAGGGCACGGCTAGCGCCCCGATCCTACCTACTACCAAATATCATTACGAATTGTTGCTATATTTGCATTAGGCTAATCCCTTAGGTCTACAAGCATCTTGCAAACAGAACAAATCTTTCCAGTACACTCCGCACCACAGTTTGCACACTTTGACCTTTCTTTGTAGTTAAATTCTCGTATTATTTGAGAAATCTTCAAAACCGAACGGTACATACTGTTTTTTATCCCACTGTGGCTGTTCTCTAATTTGTTTAGGAACTCACGAATCTCGGTTCGTATGCCCTCATTCATGTGAGGACATGGCTCTGTCTGAAATGGTAAATTGTTGGTGAATGCATAAAACACAATTTCAGACTCGTAAATCTCACAAAACGGTTTGATCTTTCGCAGTGAGTTATCTGAGGTATCTGGATCCATCCAACCAATCTTGTTTGTGTCGCCTGAAAGCGTGTTTATGATAAAGGTCTGAAGTGTGTCATCAAGGTTGTGGCCTGTTGCAATGACGCTGGCGCCTATCTCTTTTGCTGCATAGTCCATTGCACGCCTTCGCAATGTTCCACAAATAGAACAAGAGGAGAGCTTGTCATCCTCTCTAAGCTTTAATGACTCATCCAAAGTCAGATCAAAGAGTTCTTTGTAGGAATAAACGCTATGAGGCACTCCAAGATCATTACAGAATTTTTTTACAATTTCTAGTGCTTCTTCTCTGTAGCTTGGAATTCCTTCGTCAATTGTTATTGCATGAATCCTGAAATTGTGGTTTTTTGACATCTTTGATAATACATCTAATAGTGCGAGTGAATCCTTTCCACCAGAGACTGCGATGCAGACAAGCTCATCGTTTTGTATCATGTTGAATTTGGAGATGGTCTTTGCAGTCTTTCGTAGAATCGAGTTTGAAAAACATTCAGAGCAGAGATTTTCTCCAGAATATTTCCTAGAATAAACTGCAGTGTTCTGGCATCTATCGCATTTCATGGTTTTAGTTTTGAGAGCCTAAATTTAATGATAATTAAATTGTAAACCAGCCTGACTTCATGTAGGACAATGCTATGTTCAGGCCAAAGAGGCAGAACGTAAAGGCGTAGATTGCCCACATGGTTCTGTTTACTGCAATGTCTGAGAGCTTTTTGTCAATTATGCTGTGAATGAATTTGCCTCCATCTAATATGGGGAGAGGCAGCATGTTGATGATTCCAATAAAAAAAGAGATCATCCACAACCACAACAAAAACATCGACAGCTCAGGACTACTCCACTCGATAAAGTTGTAGACTGGCCTATAAGAGATCGAGTTGTCACGCATTATGCCTATGAGTCCCTTTGTGGGGTCATCAGGAGAAGGTGTTATCTCTACTGAGAATTGTTGTCTTTCTCCATTTCTTAGGACTGATACAGTAGCAGTGTCACCTGGTGCAAGCTTTAATTTTGCAAAATCAATTGGAGTGACTATGGGAATGTCGTTAATCGATGTGATGATGTCATTTGGTAGCAGTCCTGCCTTTTCTGCGCCTGTTCCCGGCATAATTGAGAGAATGGTAACACCTTGTGGGATTTCATAGAAGGCACTCCTTAGCGGTTCTGGGACAATAATTGCAAAGAATGGATTCGTCAAAAGTATGGCGCCCAGTGCAAGTGCAAAAATTACATTTGATGTTGCACCTGCTCCAATGACTCGAAGCTTTGAGATCTTTTTTGCCTTGTTGAATTCCTCATCATCTGGCTCTACAAACCCTGCAAACATTGCAATAAAGATGGCAAAACCGCCCGTCTTGATCCGAATTTTTTCAAGGGTTGCAACGATTCCATGGGCACCCTCGTGTATTACCAAAACGATTGGAATTGAAAGAAGAAAATACAAAATCGCAGAACTCGAAGTCAGTGTAACTCCTGGAATTAGAACCGTCAGCTCTGCAAATTCTGTAGGTCTGTCAAAATACTTGGTAATGTTGTCAATCAAAAACCAAAATCCAAAACCCATCATTACAAAGCCTGCAATAACACTGACATCCGCAAATACGCGTATGCCTCTTCGTGTACGCCCCAGTATTCTTGTTAGGGCTGTCTGGACCTGAGTGTTTTTGTAGGTGAGACTGTATGATTTTATCTCAAAGCCATGCTTGTCTAACTTGAGTGCCTTGGCTATTACAAGTATGATTACCCACGCTATTAGAACATAAATTATAGAATTCTGTGATAAAAAGTCTAAAGCCAAATTAATTATGTTCTCTTTTTGTGGTCATTTATAAAAATGAAGCGAGACATTTGAACCTATTTCTCAGCCTTTAACGTTTGATCAATGTTGGAGATTTGGATCTTGACAAGTTGTTTAATGGAAAATAGCTATTCATGTTACCAATCCTCTAATCGCAAGCCATGAACACGCTCAAAATGCTTTTTATTCTTCGTTATCAATATCTGTCTATTTGCAAGGACTATACTGGAAATAAAGAGGTCTCTATCCCCTATCGTATCAGATTTTAGCAATTGTGCAAGCTCACCCCATATTCTACCTGATTCATAATCAAGGTTTAGAATTACAAAACGGTCAAGTAGTCCTTTAGCATCTTTTAACGCTTTTGTTTTATCTTTTGATCCGTATGCACCACGATAGTATTCAGCAACAGTGATAGCAGTGGTATGAACCACTTCTCCACCTCTTTCCAATTCTTGCATCTTTTCTAATGCACCTATCTCGTGACGCTCAAGTGCAACAAGAAAACTAGTATCTACACAAACCACGCTATAGTTCGACTCTTTCCAATTTCAAATTCTTGCGTAGCTCTTGACTTGCTTTCTCAACGGCGTCTGCCAGATCAAAGTTTGGATCTCTCTCCTTTAGATAGGCTAGGATAGCAGATGGACTACCCTTTCCAAATTTACGCAGTATCAAATCCGAGAAAGACTCACCTTCCATCTTTTGAGCTTTTAGTATCTTGTATGCTTCATTACTCAAGGAAATCGTTGTAGTACCCATATCAATAATATAATGCATGCACATGCATTTAAACTTTAAAGTTTAACCGACAAAAAGAACAAACACCCAACAAGTTTACAGAATGTATGAAGTCTGTCATCATAATCTCAACATACCCAGACAAAAAATCAATCTCAAAAATTGCCAACAAGCTTGTAAAGAACAAGATGGCGGCATGTGTTAACATAACAAAAATCTCTTCAGTCTACTCTTGGCAAGGAAAAATAGAAAACGCTGACGAGTTTTTGGCAGTCTTTAAGACAACGCAAAAAAATAAACTCCGACTAAAAAAAGAGATCAAAAAATCCCATCCCTACAAGGTTCCGGAAATTGCAGAACTTTCTGTGATTGATATCAACAAGCCATATCTGCAATGGCTTGTGGACTCAACAAGCTAGGATTCTACAGGAAACCTTAGCAGGGAAACCATTCCATCTAGGCCGGAAACCTGCATGCCAATATCGGTGCTTGAATCCAATGCATAGACTTTGGCTCCCTTGGCTTCCACTTCATTCAAGAATTCAATTATCTGCTCCTCATCATGAGTCTGGATTACCTTTTCTGAGAAAACCAGGGATTCAATTGCTCCAAACTGGTTTGCCTTTTTTGTCTCCTCAAAACCCATCGTGAATTTTTTGCTTTTGTGCTGTGCTTTTATCATAATGTCTTCCAAAATTACCGCAACCTTGGCGAGCTTGCTTTGGCCAAGTATCTGCTGCATTGACTTTGACTTGATAAAGGTGTAAATCCCATCCTCCCCTCCAGAATCGATTCCCTCGACGACTTCGAGTTTATGATTTTTTGATATAGGGGTTTTCTGCAGGAAATTACTAAACTGCCTCTTTGTTTCACCAGGACCAAAAACGATTATCAAATCCTTTTCACGAAGCATTGTTTCAAGCGCCTTCGTTACAGTTTGAAAAAATGTCTCAATTTTAAAATCTGTCTTGTATCGTTTTCCACTAGAGCCGGAATAAAGATTTGGCATTATCTGAAGATGTGTTCCTTTGAGCTTGCCAATACCACAATCCCTTTTGTCTATTGCAACCAATGCAAAGCCAAAATCATTGCCTCTGCCTTTGATTAGCTTCATCTCAATAGGCAACCACTTTTTTTTGATGACGTTAAACGAGTCGCCAATTTTGATTAAAAGAGAATGGTGAACACCTTTTGAGATTGCTTCATTGGATGACTCTATTATTGTGCCATGGATTCGTAGCCTATCAAAGACGGAATCAAGTGATATTTTTTCAACCTCAAGTGATATTCTAATTTTGATTCGCTCTCCTCTATCTGGTCTAGCGTAATCCTTTTCTTGTTTGATTACACGCGTGGTGTCTGATACGATCTTATCTTGTTTTTTTATGATTCGTCTAAGTGTTAGTAAATCGTCCGGTTCCTCAACTAAAAGTGAGATGGTGGAATCATCTATAATTTTTATGATCATAGACTTAATTACCGTATTTCTTAAAAATTATAGCCTGTTTTTTGTCAAAAGTCTTCAATTCAACTCCAAGTTCTCGGGCAAGTGTAACAAATACAATATCATAAATAGACATTTTCATTTTCACTGCAAGACTGTACGCACTTCTTATTGTTTCCTCCTTTAGTGTCATAAATTGAATGTTCTCTGCAGATATCAAATCAAAAAATGTATCAATAATTATCTGGCTGTCTTTGAGCCGTTTTAATAAAACCTCATGTTTCCATACAACATTTAGTATTTCATAAAGACTGTAATCAGGGCAGCAAACAACATAACCCTCAAACAATGAGCCATCTTTTAAGAGACCCTCAACAACATAGCTGCTGTCGGCAACCACAATTGTCAACGGCTATCTCTGTCTTCCCTGAGCATGGCAACTATCTCTTTTGTGGTTGTAGTCACGCGATTTTTCTTTTGATATTCTTTTAATTTTCTGAGTGCATCCATAGACTTTCTGTTGTTGACGTACATGTGAATCGCTTCTCTGACCAAATCTGATATTTTGCCGTATTTTTCAAGAGCGGCCTTCTCCTTTTCGGTTAGCCGGACATTTATTGCTGTCATACACCATGTATTACACCACGTAATATTTTAAGATTGTTAGATTCATTAGCATTGCCATAAGTGTCAACAATCATCAAAACACTGTTGAATCTTCAAGTCGATTTGACAGTTTCTGTATTCTCTAGGTTTTTCTTTTTGAGATAGTTGTCAACCCATTCTGGTGTGATTACTCCGCCTTCTGCTAAATTTACAAGCGAGTTTGGCGATGCTTCGCCTGTCACCTTTCCGCCTTTTCGTCTAAGCTGTCTCCATTTTAGAGTTGTATTGCCGCTCTTTGAATTGTAAATTATGCCTAGTACATCTCTTGCGTTCACAAAGGTGATATCGCGAATTTTTTTTAGTGTGACCTTGTCGGCTGCTTCGACGTATATAGAACCAAGAGCCTCTTCACGTTCTGGGAAGACTTCTTGGTCTTCTATGTAACTACGTGGAATGTACGAGCTGCAGGTGCTGGCAATTATGAACCTCCTAAAGCTTTCAAGTGATGCTGGAACGTCTATTGCAACCATTTCTTTTATAGCGCTTCTCTGCTATTTATCAAGCTTTTTTAAAAAACCCCTCATTTATTACGAATATGTAGGCGTTGATGACATAATCCCTTTGATCTTGATGATGAAGATCTTGAGTTCTGAGCCTGCTTTCCCATTCGATCGTGTTTGATATTTATTTCCAAAATTAATCTCTAAAATCGATGAAGGTTCTAACAGAACATCTAACATTTAACACAAAGACCAAAACTGCCTTTGTTAATCTAACACCACAAATTCGACAACTTGTCAAAAAAAGCGGCATAAAGGAAGGCATCTGTCTTGTCAATGCGATGCACATTACCGCCAGCGTTTTCATTAATGACAACGAATCCGGATTGCACAAAGACTATGCTAGATGGCTTGAAAAACTAGCACCTCATGAGCCAATAGAACAATACGATCACAACAAAACAGGTGAAGACAACGCAGATGCGCACCTAAAAAGACAGATCATGGGGCGTGAGGTAGTGGTTGCAATTACTGATGGTGAACTGGACTTTGGTCCATGGGAGCAGATATTCTATGGCGAGTTTGACGGAATGAGACCAAAAAGAGTTCTAGTCAAAATAATTGGTGAATGATTTCATCCAAAATCTACGTCTCGTTTCTGACTCTGGTTTTCGTTTTTGCGCGCAGCTAGACGAAATGACTCGTCATGATTCTGTGGTCCATGACTACATTTGACACAACCGACTTTGAAACCGTTTGGGTCTTTTACATATGTCTGACAGCCGCAAAAACATGCCATGAATCAAGCTAATTGTGGTATGTTATATTCTTAATTGACGCAGCAAGCGCCACGTGGAATCGTATGACCGTGGGGACACTTGCGCGGATGTTTTAACATCGTACATAATGCATCTGTGAACTGCTGGCTCATATGATGTTCTATGCCACAAACCATCTCCTCGTCGATCTCTACCTTTAATGCACTATTCATTAGAACCTCCAGCAGTCTGCTATTTCGCATCATTTTAGAGCCGACATTTTCACCGCTTTCTGTTAGTGAAACTCCAGCCTTGCTATAGTTGACCAAATTTTGCTCGTTTAGCTTTTTTAGCATTTGAACGACGCTTGGCTGCCTAACGTTTAACATCTTGGCAATGGTGCTTATCTTGACTGGCTCGTTTTTTTCCTTGATGTGCCAGATTGCCTTTAGGTACATCTCTACATGTTCTGCTTCTGCAGTGCCGACAAAAAGTACCTCATCATTAAGCGAATCCATTACTCTACACTCTTTGCATCCTTTAACAGATATTCAAAGTATTCTCTTGCAAAACCTGCAAGACCTGCATGGTCTGCCCAGATTGCAACAGTCTCGGCTTCTGAGGACTCACTTATCGGTCCAAGTACTATCACAACATAACGCTTGTCCGATATGATGCCGCCCCCAAAGAGACCTTTTTTTACCTTGACGGTTGCTACCCTTGATAATGCTTTGAGTGAGTCTTTTTCTGTCTGATCAGACACCAAAATCGTGATTACAACGCCCTTGTCGTGAAGCAGTCGCAGCTTTGGTAGCGCTTGCTTTACAAGAGCTTCGTTTGCTTTGGGAAAAGCAATTAGGACCTCATTTCTGCAGGTGTCTACCATCTCTAGAATCTTTGATGCAATATTCATTATACCTGATAAGACCCAGATGTCTGGTCTCTCACTGACACCACTTTTTTCATATAAAGGAACCAGTTCACGCAAAACAACATTTTCATTTTCTTTAAAATCGGATTCCATCTTTTGTTTTGTTACCTCAAGTGCTGTTGCTGGGGATTTTGCAAAATATTTTGTAGGTCTAGAGTCATCAGAACCGATCCAGCCCTTTTCTTCAAGAGAGCCAAGCACCTCGTAGATCTTTGAATACGGAACGCCAGACTTTTGGCTCAGATCTGATGCTGTAAGCTCACCTGCCTTGAGCAGAGACGAATATGTCCTAATCTCATAACTTGTAAGTCCAATCCTTTCTAGCGACTTGCGCGTGTTATCAGAAATGCTCATCCGATCTAATCGGATTTTTTTAGTATTTAAACCACTAATGCGTGTATCTCCTAAATCCCACGGGGTACAGTGTGAAATACATTAAATACAATATCAAAAGAGTGCAAAATAACAGAATGTCGCTAATTCAGCTATCAAAGCATGCAGCAAAGAGTCTAGGCAAAAAGTCCACCATTAGATTTACTCAGAGTATATGCCCAGACTGTAACATGATTTTGGATGCAGAGGTCTTTGAGCGTGACGGCCGCGTCTACATGAGCAAGACCTGTCCTACGCATGGCGAATGCGAGGAGCTATACTTTGGTTCTTATGAAATGTACAAGAAATTTAGCACTTATTGGGCAGACGGAAAAGGCGCACACGCACCAAACGTAATGATTGAGAAATGTTCTTGTCCAAACAACTGTGGACTGTGCTCAAATCACCTCTCTCATAGCGGTCTAGCAAACATGATTGTTACAAACAGGTGTGACCTGACGTGCTGGTATTGCTTCTTTTATGTAAAAAAAGGCCTTGAGGGTGCATACATGTACGAACCAGAACTAGACCAAGTTCGTGCAATGATGAAGACACTCAAGGCAGAGCGACCAATTCCTGGCAACTCGATTCAAATCACTGGCGGTGAACCAATGCTTAGAGACGACATTGCCGAGGTAATCAAGATAATGAAACAAGAAGGCGTTGATCATGTCCAGATGAACACAAACGGCATCAGACATGCAATGGACCCAGAGGCTGCAAGAGAGGTAAGACTTGCAGGATGCAACAACCTCTATCTGAGCTTTGATGGTGTTACCGCAAGAACAAATCCAAAGAACCACTGGGAGATCCCATACGCTTTGGATAGCTGCAGAAAGACAGGAACAACCGTCGTGTTTGTTCCAACCGTTATCAAATCAATTAATGATCACGAACTAGGAGGAATTATTCGATATGCTCAAAAGAACATGGACGTTGTCCATGCAGTCAACTTCCAACCGGTCTCGTTAACTGGTAGAATGGGCAAAACAGAGCGCGAAAAATACAGAATCACAATTCCTGACTGCATCCAAAGGATCGAAGAGCAGACAAACGGTGAGGTAACAGTTGATGACTGGTTCCCAGTCCCAAGCTGCATGCCTCTAACCAACGTAATTGAGGCATTCTCAAGCAAGCCAAAATACGAGTTATCAATCCACTTTGCCTGCGGTGCAGGAACCTATGTCTTTGAGGACGCAGAGACAAAGAAGTTTGTTCCACTTCCAAGATTTGCCGACATTCAGGGAATGCTGGAACTATTTGAGGACAAGGCAGAAGAGATTCGATCCGGCAAAAACAAGTACTTTACGATGCTTGAGGTGGTAAGAAAACTATCAAGCTTTATTGATAAAAAGAAACAGCCAGCGGGACTGGACCTAGCAAAGATGTTTGGCAACATACTCATGAAGAGGTCATTTGATGCTGTTGGCTCTTGGCATGTCAAGGGTCTGTTCTTGGGAATGATGCACTTCCAAGACAAGTACAATGAAGACCTAGAAAGACTGCAAAGATGTGATATCCACTATCTGACACCAGACCTCAGAATAGTTCCATTCTGTGCATTCAACGTAATTCCTGAGTGGTACCGGGACAGAATCCAAAAGAAATACTCCATTACTGTAGAGGAATGGGAAGAGCGCGAAGGAGTCAAACTAGAAGACGGCCTTTACAGGGGTTTGATGAGAAGGGGAGCAGGCGATGAACTTGCTGCAGGTTGTGCAAAAAGCCAGATGTTCCATCAAGCAGCACAGGCATTAATGTAATCCAGAATTTTTTTTACCAACTTTCAATTTTAAGGCCAGAAATTTGACTGAAGTGCTTTTTGTTTCTAGTAAGAAGAATCTGTTTATTTGAAATTGTAATACACGCAATCAGAAGATCAGCTTCACCTATGTAGTGTGACTTGTTGTGAATAACTCCTGCCATTTTTGCCGCATCCCTGTCCATAACTAGTATGTAAAAGGCATCTAGGAGTTTATCAACCCGAGCAAATTCATCTGAAGAGTTCTTTGCATGATAAGCACCTTTGTAGAGTTCAAAAGCATTTATTGATGTAGTGTAAAGCGGTTCTTCTTCCAGATCCAATTCTTCCAACTTGGTTTTTGCCGCAGAATCATTTCTAAGATAGGCAACTAAAAAGTCGGTATCTAAGCAAACCAACTCAAATCTTCACATCACGAGTTTTGAAATTTTTACGAAATTTTTTGCTTACTGCTTCGATGTTATCTGCTAACTCTGGTGAGTGGAATTCATCCATCATTTCAAGCAATCTGCGCGCACTGCCCCTATTTTCAGTCAGGCGGAGGATGACATCGGTAAATGATTCACCTTCTTTCTTCTTAGCTTTAAGTGCACGATATGCTTCCTCCTTTATTGTCAGGGACCTTGTTGGCATAATTATCAATACACGTACATATATTTAAATTTGAAATTCATTCCTTGTAGATCATGCATTGATATACATGCTGAATAGTCTGAACGTGAAACCGGGATGTTCTATTGTTTACCACTAATAGAATCTCAAAAAATCATATGTTCCATCAGGTAGCACGGGCATTAATGTAAAATTTAAGCCAAGACCTTAAAAGCTCTATAATTAATTTTGTTTTATGAAAATTCTTCTAATATCACCTACACTAAAGGGAATAGGTGGAATTGCTCAACATGTGAGAGATTTAATAAAATTTCTAAAAGATCGTGGACATGAGGTTGATGTAATCTCCTCAGAGAACATACCCACAATTCCATTTAAAAAATTAAAAAACCCTAGCTTTCTAATCTCTTCTTTTTTAAAAGCAAAATCTATGAAAAATTATGATATAGTCCAT
>CAZLSK010000041.1:0-472 GCA_964562075.1 uncultured Candidatus Nitrosotenuis sp. | reverse complement strand
TAGTCCATGCGCTGCATCCAACGGCTGCACTTGCTATGAAAAATATCTCCGCAAAAAAAGTCCTCACAATACACGGGGTTTACAGTGAGCAAATTGGAGTTTTGCATGGCAAACTAAGTTTGAAGCTTTCCAACAAATTCGAAAAAAATGCATTTAGGTGGGCAGACGCAGTCACAGCAGGCTCTAAAGAAGCATATGAATATTATAGTAAATTAGGCGAGAAGGTATTTTTTATTCCAAATGCAATTGATATTGGTTCACTTCCTTCCGGTTCTGATGCAAGATATGAAAAGCAAGTAATTTTTGCCGGCAGATTATCAAAAGAAAAAGGCATACTTACTATCTTAAAGATGGCAAAAAATCTCCCAAAAGACGTTCATTTGATAATAATTGGTTCTGGTCCAGAGAAGAGTGCTGTGATCGAGGCTGCAAAAAATACTGAAAATGTGCATTTTTTAGGTTATCAGCCTAA
>CAZLSK010000040.1:0-11215 GCA_964562075.1 uncultured Candidatus Nitrosotenuis sp. | reverse complement strand
ACAAACGACAAGACATTTGATCCAGACTTTTCGCCGTCTGCAAATCAGGCTGCGCAGACACTTGTAGGCATACGACCAATCAACGATACCACAGTTGAAGTCTATGTTAATTATTGGCATTTTGATGAATCAGAGATTGCTGGTTGGGGAAGTGTCTGGACCGTCATGCCTTGGGAGATTATGTACGCAATGGAGCAGGCTGTGCTTGACGGAAAGACATCCTTTTCAAGGACAGACGCGCAGGCAAAAAATCTCAACTGGCTTTCATTGATTATTCCGCGTGATGCAGCAATAATTAAAGAAAAACTAGGCGAGTTTTCTGAATCAAAAAAGAACCCAATAGCATTATCTGCATTTGAAAATTCACAACAATACTACGATGAAAGATACAATGCGGCAATTAACTGGATAGCAGAAAAAAACCACGCAGTGATAAGCAATGGACCTTTCTATCTCGATAGCTATTCGCCGGAAGCAAGGGCTATCACGATCAAAGCGTTTGATGATGATACATACCCATTTGAAGTCGGACATTGGGCAGCTTTTGAAAATGTAAATCTTCCTCAAATAACAAAAATTGATGTGCCAAATCAAATCTTGAAAGGTAAAACAGCAGAAATTAATGTTCAGACAGCTGACGCTTCAGAATTATATTATTTTATCAATGACGCGGCAGGTGCTCAGGTAGAGAGTGGAATTTTGCAAATTCACGATGGCACAGCAAATATTGTTTTATCTAATCAGATTACAAGCAAGATGACGCTGGGTGGAAACGATCTGAAGCTATATGCCATTTCAGACTCTGTCCTGAGGCCAGATATTTTTTCTACGAGCTTTCTTGTATTAGAATCAGATGAGGGTAAGATCTCAGAAACTGTTCTAACGCCATTTTCTGCAAATCCACAAAAAACCGAAAACGTTGGCCTGGCTTCAATTTTCATAGGGGCTATAATAATTGGCATCGTAGCATATATTCGGAGATTAAGAAAAACACAAAAAACAACTCACTGATCATTACGACGAACGAATTCTACTCAAGTCTTATATTCACAGCAATAAAGCCATGATTGAGAAAAATGCCCGATGAATCATGCCGAAACTGCGGTGGTGAATTAAAAAAGTGTACCATCTGCGCCGAATGTAGATGCGCAGTAAGCATGATATGCGCGCGATGTGGCACTAGGACCATCGAGCAGGTACATACATTGTGTTTTATGTCGGATATATCAAAAATCGAGGAATCAACCACTCCGATGGGAATCTTCCGAAAACCATCACTTGCAGCCTAGTAGCAAAGCTACCCAAACCTTAAGTAATCTAGAATTTTTTCCTAGATCCGATGCGGCAGGTTGGTACGGTGGTAGTACTAATGATCATTCTGCTCATTCCATCATATGCCTTTGGGCAGACTGGCAGAATTGTCCTCCTTGATACCTTTGGTGATTATAAAAAGGGCGAGCATCTCTTTATTTTCGGGCAGGTTCTGCAGGTGGAGCCGGAACTTTTTGTGGTGATTCAGGTAATAAACCCGGACGGCGATCTTTGCCAAATCCAGCAGCTAAAACCCCTTTCAGACGGCCATTTCATTACAGAAGCCACACCGCTTGTCGGCCGGATCTGCGGAATAAGCGGAGACTATGAAGTCAAAGTATTTTATGGCGAGTTTTCCCAACAAAGTTCTTTTCGTGTTTTGAGTGAAAGAACATCTGAAGGTGCAGAATCAGATTATGTGGAAGCAGCGACAAATCTTGTTGAAGCAAAAATTAACTCGATAGAAGATATTGTTGGACAAAACCAAATCCCAGAATATGAAAACAGGCTGGATCAAATAAAATCGTCACCTGATCCGCTTTTACAACTAATGGATCTTTATTCAGAGCTACTTGCATCATTTTTTGACGAGTCAGATCTCTTTGAACTTGATCCAAAGTTTAGACCTGCAATAGAAACTGCACTGGACAGTACGAAAAATCTAGTTGAGGCAACTACTCTGGAGGCCATAGAAGCCAACAAAATTGACGCGCAAACATACGACGCAATCTTTTATGCACAAATTGGAATGGAAAAAAACGCAATAAGTACGTTAAACGACGTATATATACAAATTGCAAATGTTGACCCACAAAAAATTCCAACAGAACAATCGCTAACATATGAACAGCTCAACGACCTTTTGCTGAACCTGATGACAAAATCAAATTCGATTATGAGCAGGCAGCTAAAAGAAGAGATTGGCTTTATCTTTGCCAGAGGGATTGGTCCAATTTATTCCCAAGAACTAGGTGATCTAGTAGACATACTTACAAAGGCACGAACACTAGATGCCGTACTAAAAAGTGATGATCGGCTCACGACATTGATTAAAACAGAATGGGGCACTCTTAGAGAGTCATTATTGGAAAAGGAATCACTAGAAAAATTCCTTGAACAAAAAGACAAGGTAGACAGATTGTACGATGCCACACTAATTCTTAGAAACCTGGACAGAGTTGACAGGTTTACCTCCACCGATCCGAAACCAGAACTTGCTGTTCTTATTGAACTGCGCCTCAATGACTTGCTCTCAAGGTTGCAATCTGCAACATCCGCTGGTGACATCATAGCAGTAGAGCAAGAAATAGTGGAAATGAAAAATGTAATAGAGATCTCATCACGAATCTCAAGCACAATCGAGTTTTCAAAAAGAAACAATGCCGACCCGCAACTAATAGAGTCGTTTGAATCACTACTTGATAAGGTACGTGATGCCACAACACTAACCGAAATACTGGCAGTAGTTTCCGAGTTTGATAACACCATAAATGACTTGAGAGAAAAGCGCAGTCCTCTTTCAGTACTGAAATTCGAGTATGAAAAACTCAGATCAAAGGCAGAACTACAAGCTGACTACGAAAGCCTCGTTGCGATAAATAACGCACTCAAAATAATAGATACTGCAATTGCGCTTGAAGATGGCAACCCAACAGTTAACAAAATCGACAAAATTGAGGTGTTGCTTCCTTGGGCAAGCCAAAACAAACCGGTAATCCAAACAAAACTTGACTCATACACAAAAGACGCCTACAAGATCAGAGCGTCAGACATTCTGCAGCGGGCAAAATCATTAGAAAATCTTCTTGAGCTTGGTAAATCACGTAATCGTTTCCTCCCAGGGTATACCGACTTTACGGACTCTGTGAAGGAAAGATTAGAAGTTGCAAGGAATCTTGTAATCAAAAACGATCTTGACGGTGCAGACGCCCAGGTCAGGCAATTGTTCACAGAGTGGCAACAGGTTTCACAGAAATATTCTGAGGATCCATATGGCTCTGATGTCGGCTACAATGCGGACGAGATAAAAAGAATAGAATACAGGCAAAAACTAGAAGATCTTTCGGATTTTGCAACAGAGTTTTACAACGCTGACTTTGCGCCATATTCTGTAGAGTTTGTGGAGATAAAGGAAAATGCGTACGAGCTTGTAGATTATGGCAACTTTGTAGATGCCGACAAAAAGATAAAGGAGATACGCGACTATCTGTCAGATAAGCTAGAACTAGAAAACAAAAAAATCATCTTCGATATCTCATATGATCCAGAAAAACAGATTTGGGTAATGAGCGGAGCATTGGACAAGGAAATATCAGACAGGCGAGCGAACCTGTATCTTACGGTGTATGATATGGATGGCAGGTCTCATAGCACACTTGAATTTTCTGATACAAGGCAGGGTGACTTTTTCACACAATGGCATGCCCCAACAGAGCCAGGACTGTACGTAGTGATGTTGCAGTGGCAAAATAATCAAGCATCTCAGATTGTGGATGTTCAGGAAAAAACAACACCGACTCTTACCAAAGATGACCTCGAAAACGTTGATTATGCCCGTGAATTTGAGGAGCTCAAAACATTCGTTGACACATTTGGTGGTGCAAACTACGTCTCAAACAAAGCCCGTTTTGATTCCATATTTGACGAAATTAAAACTGCATTACACAACAAGGACTTTTCCACTTCTTCCACCAAAATCTCGGAGCTACAAAAAATGATTGAAAGATATCTGCCAAACCGATCAAAGACTGCTGTAATAGAAGCATACGTGCAAGATGACAAACTATACCTATCAGGGGCCATCTCCAAAACAGTCGCTTTCAGTGAGGACATTTACATTGACATCTTTGATCAAAAAGGAAACCGCGTCGATGAGATACCACTCAAGGACACAGCTTCAGGTTACTTTAATCAGGTGATAAGCAAACCATATACAGCTGGAACATATGTTGCGCAAATGCAATATCATGATCTTATAGTCTCAGACTTTTTCCGTGTGAGCTAGGTTCTTTTTGCAGTTCCTTTTACAATGTTGAAGAGCTGTCTTACTGCAAGCTTTGGGTGATGTGTCGCCAGTCTCACGATGCTGGCAAGACTAAACTCCGCTTTGATAAAATCCAAAAACTCGTCAATGTCCAACTCTTTTATGATATCAAGCTCTTTGTCCCATTCCTTGTCTGACAGACCTAGCCAGCGGCTTTGTACCTTGGAAGCAGAATTTATCTTTGTTAAAATAGCTTTTTTCCAGCTATCCTCGTATGGCAAAAGGGCAGTCTCTGAAACATCACCGCGCGAGATTGCCTTTGCAGCTATGCTGCCTGCAACTCTGCCAAATCGGATTGCGTATCTGATCCCCTCAAGAACAAGTGGATTTGCTTGTCCAGCAGAATCACCAACCAAAATAAGGTTGTCATAGACTGTTTTTCTAGAGAGTCCCTCATTTGGAATCAACCCGTAATGAAATTCTAATGTCTTTATTTTACCAAGATTCGCAACTGGCCCTGTCTTTTTCTCCAAGAGCTCCCTTAGCCTCTCGGTGGGATCAATGGGGGATTCTGGCTTGCCTACGCCAACACCGATTCTCACAACGTTTTTTCCCACTGGAAATATCCACGCATATCCTGCAGGTGAATATTGCTCTCCCACCATTAACCACCATGTGTCCGAGTCGACATTTTCAACTTCGGCTTCGTATTCGGCGCCCGCTCCAAACCTTTTCCACTGCGAAACATATCCTAGTGATTTTGCAACAATGCTCTGAAAACCACTTGCGTCAACTACAATTTTTGCATTGAATATGATCTCTTTTCCCGACGATGTTGCTTTTAGAGAAATTCCGTCGGGAATTCTGGTAGCATCTAAAACATTCGTGTTTACAAACAAGACAGCACCTGCCTTTTGGGCTTTTTCAGCTAACCAGCGATATGTCCTTCTTACGTCCAAGACAGCTGCTCGTGGCTCACTACTTCTCATTGTCACTTTGTTGTTTGGAGAACAAAACGCATAGTTCTTGATTGGATTGTAACATTCAGGTGGTATCTCAAACTCCTCAATGCTATCAATCCACGTAACGCCACTTGTTCTGACTGACTGTGAAACGGTTTCCTCTTTTTCAATCAGAGCTATCTTCATGCCTTCTTTGGCTGCAACGTAGGCAGCAGATGAACCGGCTGGTCCTGCACCAACTACTACAACATCAAAATTATGCACATCTGTCATATCGAATCGTTCGTTTGTGAATATTATAACCTAATTTTTTGCCTGATTTACAACACCAATCGTTTGAATTGGCTGTTTTCATGAAGGGGTACAAAATCGATATCACATCTTGCTTTGTATTTGTATGAATAATCAAGCTTGATTGTCTTTTGCAAGATTTCCAGCCCCTTAGCAATCCTGTTCTGTTTGATAAGGCTTGAGGCCTTGTTGTATAGCGCAATTGTATTTTCAGGCCTCGTACTTAGAATCCTGTCATAACACTCTATGGCAGAGTCGTATCTTTCCAAATAATGGAGTGCAAGGCCTTTGTTTATCAAAGCAAGGGCGTTTTGGGGCTCTTGCTCAAGTATCAAATCGTATGATTTGATGGCGTCGTGATACTTGGCAAATTTACCTAAAATGTTTCCCTTTTTAATTAGCGCGCCAATATGATGAGGTTCAATTTGTAAAACTTGTTCAAATGCAGACAGTGCCTTTTTGTAATTTCCCAAATTAAACTCGGTGATCGCTTGATTGAAGAGTTCATCGACGGCGCTCAAGTCACTTTAGAATTGGTTTACCCTTTTGGTCGTTTGCTCTTTCTTCATCATAGGTTGATTGATGTTGTGGGTCTCGGTGCATGTAGCTATACGCAGTGCCTGGTTTTTTTCTACAGAATTTTTTGTGAACGGCTTCTTCGATCTTTAGTGTTTCTTCGTTCTCATGAAACATTGTCTTGCCACATTCTTCGCAAATTATCTCAGGCATGATACATCTCATATGTCAAATGTATTTATTTTATTCTTACCTGTGGTGTCTGTGGCCGAAGTGCAACTAGTTCCCTTTATTAGCTGGTCTGTAGTGGCTGCGGCTTTATTTGCAGTTGTTGCTATTGCGTATCGAATCTATTTGAAAAAAAAGAAAGACGACCTCTCAGTCTGAGCTTTTTGTGTGTTCTTTTAGATATGCCAATATGCCTGTATAGTCAATTTGACCAAATCCCGCGTCTACAGCACCCTGGTAGATCTCATTTGCCTTCATTGACATGGGAAGGCTCAGACCGAATGCCTCAGCCGCTTGGTTGATCGTGTCAAGATCCTTTTTGAGATTTGCCAAGGTAAATGTGGGCTCAAAGGAATCTTTTATCATTTTGTGCGCCTTGTTTTCACTCATACCGGTCTTAAAGTAGGTAGAATTTAGGATTTTTAGGAATATCTCCGGGTCGATTGAAGCGCCTCTTGCTAGCGTGATTCCTTCGGATAATGCAAGAGCAAGCATTGCAATCTGCAGATTCATTGCAAGCTTGACTGCGTGTGCAGTACCACTTTTGCCAAGATAAAAGACTTTGCTTGCAATGATATCAAAAACATCTTTGTGTTTTTCAAATACCTCTTTGTTGCCACCAACCATCATTACGAGATCACCTGTGATTGCAACGTTTGGTCCGCCCATTACAGGCGTATCCAAAAAAGGTATACCTTGTTCTTGAAATTCTTTTGCAATTTCTTTTGAATCAACAGGGTTTATTGTACTCATATCTGCGACTACTAATCCATCATGTTTCCCACACGCGATACAGCTGTCCCCAAATGCAACCTTGCGTACGGCATCAGCATTTGTCACTATGGTAAAAACAATGTCTGAGTTTTCAGCAACATCTTTTGGCGATTCCACTACAACTGCGCCATTTTTTTCAAGTTCGGCTGTCTTGGTTTTTGTCCTGTTGTAGACAGTAAGTGTCTGTCCTTTTTTTAAAATGTTCAAGCCTACGGCATTTCCAAGCAATCCAGTACCTACAATGCCGATTCTCATGCTTGATGTTTTTTTTGAAATGATTATGTACGTTGTGTTTTAGCGAAGCTCTTCTTTTTCTACCTTCCAGTCTCCGCCAAACCTTGACGAGGAAAGCTCGATGTGGCCAATTACCTTGTCTCCTTTGCGAATCATGCCGTAATCCTGCCTGCTAAATTTGAGAATTCTTTCTTTTGTCTTGTATCCTCCCTCAATCACTTTAATCTTAAAGCGTTTGCTGACTTTGATTATGAGCTTTCTTGCCACTTGAATATCGCCGATCCAAGAAAAAAGCTCAAAGGCGCCGAAATTCTTGGTTACGACTTCATGACCATACAATCTTGCCTCGAAGCGAAGATTGTCCTTTTTTGCCTCTTCATTTAACCATTCTACTGCTTGCTGTCCGTAGCCTTTTTCTATTCCAAATGTCTCAGATTCGCTTTTCATCATGTTGAACGCATGAAAACTATTCTTATTCTATAGTTTTGAAAAAGGTTAAATCCCGTGTCAAATCAGATCAATCAATGCAGACTCTTGCAGCAATTTTCTTACTGGCTTTCACGTTCTCGCTAATTGCACCATTCGACTCAATTTTGGCTCAAGAAACTCCAGAGGACGAGATGATGGATGAGGGAATGACAGACGAAGAAATGACCGATGAGATGACAGACGAAGAAATGATGCCAGAAGTAACGATGGAAGAAGTGCCAATTGTTTCTCCGCTAAAACAAATGGCAACAGGAATCGATCCTCATGAAATACAATGCAAAAGTGGACAACAACTCGTTTTCAAGGCAAGTAACTGGAGACCTGCATGTGTAAACGAATCAAGCTATCAAATTCTACTTGAACGTGGGTGGGTATCGAGCCATGATCCTTCGCACGAAGACTTGACAAAAATGATGGAAGATTACATGGCAACACTACCGAAAGAAACCGAGGAAGAAGTTGAAACAGGTGAGGAACAAATCGAAATCGAAGAAGATGTGACAATGGAGGAAGAAACTAACACCGGTGGAAACGAGACAGAAACAGAACCACAAAGTTATACAGTTGAGCTCCGCGAAAGTATGGAAATGGGGGCTCAATAGCTACACAAACCAATTAAACAATTCAACAAATCTGTGCAAGTTTTTCTAAGGAATTATAGATTAGTTCGACCCTTTGTTTAACTCTGCCAATGGAGCCTATAACTAAAAGATGGATCTGGTTCATTTTTCCAATTAATATTGCAGCCGAAGGGCTGCATACGGCAGTGCCTCTATTTGTAATACGCCTTGGTGGGGGAATTGGCGAGGTTGCCGTGATCACGGCATTGCATTATGGTGTGGCTGCACTGGGTTCTGTTTTCTGGGGAAAGGTCTTAGACAAGTATCATGCAAAGAAAGGAGTCCTGCTTGTATCGTTTTCTATAACTTTACTTTGCAGTATTTGGTTATTTTACACCACAACTATAGAACCAATCTATCTGATATCCCCACTTACAGGGTTCTTTTTGGTTACTCGAGGTCAGGTAACACAAATGCTCGTAATGGAAACTAGTCCAAACAATCAGTGGAGCAGATTGTTTGCAAGAACATCAATTCTAGCAACCCTTGGAAGCCTTACCGCGATGGTAATTGGAGCAGTATGGAGTCTTTACTTTGATAGCAGGCAATATTTTTTGATCTGTGCAATAACAACTGGTATTGCATTGATTCTGAGTCTGCAAATCACAAAAACTCACTTTCACATTGAACGAAGCACAATAGCCCAGTCGGTACATGGCATACACTACATCCTTAGCCATTTTAGATTCCATCACCACTTTGTTTTTCCAAAAGTGCCTGAGCTTTATGACTACAAACACATACTGACAATTCTCAGAGGAAAGGTTTCCCATGAAATCGGATTTTTATTTTTGACAAACTTTTTATTTTTTGGTGGAAGTAACATTTACTTTACTGCTCTTACACCATTTCTAAAAAGTCAAAGTCTTTCAGACTCCACGGTGTTTACATTATATTTGTTGCAGACCTGCACAATGGTAGGATTCTTTTTTGCGGCACCAAAAATTATTGCCAGACTTGGGGAAGAACATGCGGCGATGATTGCATACATCCCAAGACTATGTGGTATTTTGATCGCTGGATTTTTGATAACACTGTTTGCCGGTTACATCTCTATAATTTTTGCAATAATATCAATGTGCCTGATGGTAGTTGGCTTTTCAATTTATAATACCGCCAACTCTGTTCTTTTGTTCAAATCCATTCCAAAAGGATTTGAGGGCACATATCTCGGTGTGAACAGTTCTATGGTCGGCTTTGGAGTCTTTGGAGGTGCACTTACTGCCGGCCTTGTAACTAGGGTATTTGATTACCAGGCGACCTTTCTTGCATCTTCGATAATTGTATTTTCATCACTAATTCTCTTTAGGTTCTACCTAAGGCACAAATTGTCTGAAAGAAAAATAACAAAATGATCAGTCGGTTCTTGGTAGTTTACCATTTGCATCAAAGGTGTTTTGGATAGTGGTGTTTGCGTTGCTATATCTTATGTTAAAGTCCTTGTTCAGCTCTATCATTTTGACTCTGTTTGTTGCAGACAGCTTGTAATATGAACTCCATGCTTCAGCTGCAGTTCCCCCATTTGAAAGAATCTTATCGCGTGATTCCTTTGCGGCATTAATCTTTTCTTGTTGGTAATTGAACATTGACCAGTAGATTCCTTGTATTTCAACTGGCTTTTTAGCTGCAAACCTCGCAAAGGCGTTTGCTAGTGTAAACGGTTCATTGTCATTATCCATTCTGTTTAGCTCCAGGGCAAGTTGCTGCTGTGCAGTTTTTCTGACTTCTTGGAGGTGTATTGATTTTTGATCTTGGATCTTTTTCTTTTCCTGCATCTCGGCCAGAATCTTCTTTGATAATTCTATTTTTTTTAGAATGTTCATGAGGGCTGGATTGTTTTTTATCTCCTTTGTTGCCTTGATGGCGTCATCCTCAATTGCAAAGCTTTGCGTGCTGGTGGTTAGAACTACAAAAAGACTCAACATCATTGCATACAAAACAAGCCTTCTTGCCATCGAAACCAATGAGGTGTTATTTTGTATTTAGCAATTAGACAGGAATTCTCAGCAATGCTTAAGTGCTAAGATCTGACAAAAACACAATTAAAAATACAGGCAGATCGAATCAGATCTGTGATCACAATAGACTGCAGAGAAGCCGAGCACCTCAAACATGAGATGGCCGTATTTGTTTCTGACTGGATAGGGGCTGTTCCCTCGATAAAGCTACACGAGTTCATACTCTCGCCACTTGGAGCCGAAAGGCTTGAGATGGACCGCGTAGTCAAGGCAGTAAAGGAATTTTTTGCCTCAATCGGCGAGACTGCGAACTATGGTGTATTGGCAAAGGACGATCTGATTCTAATCAAATCCGTGTATGACAAACAGGTTCAAAAGGTAAGACACGTCGAATCCATGTTTGCATGTACCCATTGTGGCTATGTCACACAATATGAAGTTCTTTTGCAAAACCACATGAAAATGCATTATCTCTGAATTAATGACCAAAATCGATGTTTGAAAAGCGGAAATCTGTGTTCTATGGTAAAATCATAATGTGGAAACAATTCGTTGTAGTATCTGACAAAGCTTATGGCAGCAGCACATGTGTTCAAATCGGTTCGAATTCCGTCAAGATTGACCTTTCCAAATCTGTCGTATGCTATTATCTTGTATGGCTGGCGGATCTCATAACGTCTCGTAAAAAACCAAAATGAGCCGAGAATTGCAACAAACAGCGCCGTTACCAACTTGTCAAAAATATGATTCACAACCATACTTGAACAGGTTGCTATATAGGGCTGTCTTCGAATTTCAGCCACCTAGAAATCATCCATAAAACTACACAAGACAGACGTGTTGTCCTGT
>CAZLSK010000039.1:0-11325 GCA_964562075.1 uncultured Candidatus Nitrosotenuis sp. | reverse complement strand
GGGCAATACTCATAATCTGGAGGTCGTGGGTTCAAAACCCACCCCCGGCATGACATAATTCGATGTGATAACCAAGATGGTCCAAAGTAAAACTTACCTAAGATATCTCCTGTATTCTCTGATGTATCGCTTTACAAACCATTGAAGAAATATCCTCTCTTCATTCTTCATCTGGGATCTTTCAAGCGCATTGTAGTAGCTATTTCTTCCCTCGTAAGGAATATCGAGCATTGGATACTTTTTCCTGTTGAGTATAAAGTTCATGAGCAACCTCGATACTCTTCCATTTCCATCGCCAAAAGGGTGTATTGTCACGAATTTCAGATGAGCGATTGCTGCGAGCTCAACAGGATGTATCTTGTTTTTGTTCGCGTTGTACCATTGAAAGAATTCTGTCAGCATAGGATGGACTTCAACAGGTGATGGAGGCATGAATTTGCTTCCCCTGATTGCAACCTGATATTTTCTTATCTTTCCAGCCATCTCTGCTTTGGTCTTGTTGAAGAGCCTCCAGTGCCACTCTATTACTGCCTGCAACGATAAATCCTTCTTTGATTTCAGAATCTCAAAGAATAGATCCTTGTGGGCCTCGGCTTCTTGCACGTCCCTCATTGGTTTGTTATTTGGGGCTATGCCTTTCTCCAAAAGATCTGCAGTCTCTTTACGTGTGAGTGTGGAACCTTCAATTCTCTGGGTATCGTAGGTAAAATTGATGGCAAATGTTTCAAGCTCCTTATCTCTGACAGATTTTGGCATTAATCTCTGGTTTTTTGAGAAATTCTGTCTGATCTTCTCAATGTCAACGAACCATTTTTCGTGATAAATTCCATCTAGGAATTCTTTTTTCAATTTCTCAATGTTGGAAGGGATTTTACTGCCTAGGTAGAGCTCCTTTTTCTGTACCCTGCTGCCGCTTCTTATGCTGTGCTCTAGATAATAGTAGGTTTTGCCCCTGAGTGTCTTTTTTCTGACTCGCACCATGGAAACAGTTACCCCTACATATTTATAAAATCGTGTCTTTTGCCAGAAATGTAGAGGCATGAATTACTGAACAATACGAAACGATTGTCATGCCGGGGGTGGGTTGTGGCTAAAAAGTGCAAAACCGCTACATCTCGGATAAAAAGAAGCGAATTATTTTACACTTTGCAGTTTTGCTTTGACCTTTTCGAAAACCCTATCTGCCAATTTCACAGCAGATTCAGCTTCTTTGTGACTCATTAAATCTGGTTGGTATTCTGATTGGTTCTTCATGCTCATTAATGTATCAAACTGCCTTTTAGTATCATCATATTCACTTTGTGTTAGGATCCCTTTGATTATCGAAAGAACCTCCGTGTGTGCTCCCGATGCACGTCTTCCAGCAAAATAAGTAGTCAAGGCATCCAGTGAGTTGATTGCTGCGTGTACAGCATTCATGACTGCGGCATCATATGCCTTTTCTTTTAATGCGATTCTTGATATTCGCAAGGAATTTTCTGCTTTGGTAATATATCCAACAGCCTTACTTTTGTCCAAACCTCTTGCCATTTAATGATCTTTTATCTTCTTGCCGCATATTAGAATATGATTATCGATAATGGATCGTACTAGTGATCCTTTTTGTTTAGCTTTAAACTCTTTTTCAGTAAATATTAGTGGTGACAGTCTTACATGGAACTTAAACAACACTTGCTCACTTGCAATAGATATCTGTGAAATAGCATGATCGCGGTCATTTGATATCACCAAGAGATCTAAATCACTATCTATTTTTTCGCGGCCTTCTGCGACACTACCAAAAATCACCGCAGTTATGATCTTCTTTGCGTCGAAATATTTTCTCAAAACTTGCGTCAGTTGACTTATGGTATTTTTTTCTGCTTTTATCACGGGTTCTATTATCTGGTTAACGATATAGCTTTCATAGTTTAGCTCCAAATGATATGCTCTTCCTATGGGCTGAATTTTCATGACTCCAATTTTTTCAAGATCGTGTGCAACTAGGGCTGCCTCGTTGGGTGATACACCAGCCTCATCAGCAAGTCCCCTTATGGTAAAGATCTTGCCCCTATAGTTTATCATTGTACGAAGCAAAGCTATGGAGGTTTTGTTTCCAAATACTTGTTCCAGGTATCTATGTAGTAGCATTATGTCCCATATTTAGGACATATGTCCTATATTTAAGATATGTGTCCTATTTTTTAGGATATTCAAATAATGTTCTGCCGGGGGTGGGTTGTGGCTAAAAAGTGCAAAACCGCGACAATTTACTTATACCTCATTAAGGTTAGATTAATCAATAAGCCAAACATGGATGATACTTGTGAATCCTGCAGGGAGTGTAGATAATGAGTGAAGAATGGGGACTGAAAATTTTAATTGTTGATGATTCGCCGTTCACAAGAAGCATGGTCAGGAACATCATAGTATCGAACGGAATCTCAAATAGAATAATCGAGGCCGGTGACGGCATTGAAGCAGTAATGAAGTATAAAGAACACACACCTGACGTTGTCATAATGGATGTTTTGATGCCAAAGGCAGATGGCATACAGGCATTGCGAGCAATCAAAAAAATAGATCCCAAGGCCCGCGTAATCATGATTTCCTCTATTGGGCAAACACATATTGTTCAGGATGC
Source organism: uncultured Candidatus Nitrosotenuis sp. (assembly GCA_964562075.1). GTDB lineage: Archaea > Thermoproteota > Nitrososphaeria > Nitrososphaerales > Nitrosopumilaceae > Nitrosotenuis. Next base: position 8,702 of record CAZLSK010000039.1, on the reverse strand, counting down.
TATGAGGGCGGGCGCCATCGATTTTATTATGAAACCGTTTGATCCATCACAATTTGCTATTGCATTAAGCAAACATACACTGAGATAGTCAACTCAAAGTAGACCATTATCCTTTTTCAAAAATCTATCTAGCAGCCTTTGTTTTGTAGTGGATAGACTACAACTATTGTTGGTTCTGATTTGGAAGAAAGAAACTTGTCCTGTCCTAAAAATTCCGCGTGAGTCTTTATGAGGTTGTCTTTTTTGTCCCAGACCTTTGCTGTACTATAAACCATGAATCTGCCCATCTTGTCGGTTATTCCCTCTCCAATTATCTTGTTTTGACACGTTCCATCATGTAGAACCGTTATCTTGGCTCCAGAGATTGGTGTGCCGGTTTTGTTGGTCAGCTTGCCGACAAACACTATTGGATCCCCTTCATTGAAGATGGCTCTCATATCAAAAAGCCTCAAAACTGTTTTCTGTGTTTTTTCTGATTTGGCAGTATCTGAGCTCTTGCCTGACTTTGAGCATACAAAAGAAGAACCGTAATTAATGCTCATTTCTTCACATGACGCTGCCGCATAATGCTCAAAATTATAAAAAAATATTCCAGTGGCGGCAAAAAACAAAATCAACTTTGGTATCGTCACATCTGGCATATGCTTTAACAAATAGATGGTTAGTCCAACTAATCTACCTAACTCTCATAGGAATAATGCTTTTATTTTTTCATTTTAGCTAATTGGTTCACTAGGTCAGTTGATGTGATTATTCCAACCACTTTGCTGTCTTCAAGCACAACAAGTTTTCGAATTTTTTTTGCAGCCATCAAGTCTGCTGCAGCCAAGATTGATTCGTTCGAGTTGATTGTTTGCAAAGGATACGATGCAACTTTATCGACTGGTGTATCCAATGAGTATTTGTTGACAGCTACTTTGGTTGCAAAATCTCTATCGGTGATTATTCCTTGGGGGCGGCCGTCCTTCTTTACTATTATGGCTCCAAGGCCTCCCATGTCCATCATCTTTGCTATTTGGTAAATCGTAGTTGATGAATCTGCCGATATCAGCGCCTTTGACATGACGTCTTTTACTAGGGTGTCTGACAGACTGCCTTTCATACTTGTTTGATAGAGTCACAAGTTTGTATTATGATTATCGGCTGTTTTTGTTCTGATTCTATATCTAGATTCGTTAAGCGAGACAGATATTTTGTAAGATTCTTGAACAACTTTAAGTAGATTATGACGATCATATGTCTAATGACAAAATGGTCGCGCTGGTTTCCAACAATGGCACTTGCGGCAATACTAATAGCTGGTTCAGTCACCTTAGACTCAGCAGCGTTTGCAGATGACAAGAAGGACAAGGAAAAAGAAAAACCAAAGATGTTGTTCAAAAAATATTCCAAGGCACAAAAAAAATCAGGCACAATCAAGGAGACTTTGGATATAGATAATGACGGTTTAACTGATCTGGACATTGCCATAAAGAAACCGAAAAATCCCACCAATCCGTTTAAAGTGACTTACCAAATCAGTGATAGTTGTGTTGACGGCAATACTCACGATAATGCAACAATGAAACTAGGATTTACTAACCCTGCCTTTGATTTTAGAGATCGAAACTGGCTCACACAGGGATTTGAGGTCTGGAATAGATGGTTCCTCTCAGAAAGTACTACAGACCCAAATCACCGCATCGATCTTATTAGCATTCCAAATGGTACAGTTCCGTTTCCATATCCGACAAGCGGTGATGATGTAATTCAAAAGAACCCGGAGGACAAGAAGGGTTCATTTAAGCACAAATCCCACTTGGGGAAATTTGAAGGTCAGGGGGGTTGGAAAGGAACAGTTTTCTTTACAGGTCCTCCTGGCGACTATTTCTTTTGGACAATTTTCCCATCACAGGGCCTTGATGCCCCTTGTGATACCGTTGCAGCGGAAGGATTCGAGATTACTATAGATCCAGCCGTTGATAACAACCTCATAGACGACATGAGCGAAGACGATGACGAGTAAATTCCAAAATATTTTCACAAATTAAGCTGTTTTAAAGAAGAGCGTAAATTTTACAGTTTTTGATTCATAAAATTTCTGTTTTTGTCAAATGTAGTTTTTGACAGGTTTGTTTTAGATAATAAAAATAAGGTTTAGGTTGTTTACCCTTGAGTTTCTTCTAGTTCGTCTTCATTCTCTTCGTCAGTCTCTTCGTCTGTTTCGTCTTCAATGTCTTCGGTTTCTTCGTCTGCTTCGTCCTCAACGTCTTCGGTTTCTTCTAGTTCTTCGGTCTCATCCTCTGCATCGTCACTGTCTCCTCTCATATTTTCTTGTTCTTCTCTCATCTGTTCTCTAATTTTCTCGCGCTCTTCATGCATCTGCTCCCTCATTTTCTCTCGTTCTTCTTTCATTTGTTCTCGCATTGCCTGCAGTTCTTCTTTGAGCTGTTCTCGGTCAGCGCCTTGTTCTTTTAGCTTTTGCATCTCCTCTCTCATCTGTTGTCTTTCTTCTCTCATCTGCTCACGAAGTGCTTCTACCTCTTCTTTGAATTCTTCTCGAATCTGCATGCGGATCTCATGCATTCGGTCTCTGAACTCTTCTCGTTGGGCACGCATGTTGATTGCATCAATTGCCTCCTGTCTATCCTCGTCTGATACTGTCACACCCTGATCGCCTCTGATCAATGTCCTTACATGATCCCTGAACTCTGTGAAAACATCGTGGTAGTTGCGTCTAAGCTCTTGGTATGATTCTCTTACTTCTCTTAGATCCTCGCTGCATTGCGCCCTAACAGCTGCCCGTTCTTCCGGTGCTGCGTCTCGAACTGTATCTCTGCACGCCAGAATTATTGCTTTTGTTTCTTCTTTTTGCGCTCTAAATTGGTCTCTGGCCTTTTGCACAAAGTCGGAAACCTCTTGTCCAAGGTTTTCAATTTCGGCATCTTGCACTTCGTCCTCCGTCTGTATTGTTTCTTCCAAGTTTTGCTCAACGGTCTCTTCGGTTGTCTCCTCTGATCCTTCTTCGGTTTGAGCAAAAGCTATGTTGGTGTTTATTGTAGCAAAGCCGTTGTTTTGATAACCGCTTGTTAAAGGAGTGATAACTCCTGCTAACAGGACTGACATTAAGAAAAGTGATGCTACTCCTAGTTTTTGCATGGGTGGGATCTGAATCATTAGCATTTAACACTTACTCATCATTTCGTATACTAAGCACGGGATTTGTACAGTTTGATAAGGGCGTAGCCAGTAATCCAAATATCAAAATAATTTTGTGACACAGATATGGATTAGCTTGAAGGTCAGATTCTGATTATTCCGTGGTTAATCAGCCACTCTAGTCCTATGGCAAATTCGTCATCAGAGATATCTCCGTTTACCCAAAATTCCGCATTTGTCTTGATCCACCTTGGTATCTCAACTGCGGCTTCGCCTTGCGGGGCCTCAGCGTAGGGGGTTGTGATTATTCCCTGCTGGACAAGGTATTCTATTACCTGCACAAAGCCTGCATGGCAAAAGACACTTGACTTTTTAGAATCCACTCTGAGACAGTGACTCGCAGAATTACTGAGCTGTCAGCACATCATCTATGATGGAGTTACAAATGCCGATGCGCGGGCTCCATTATCTGTTGAAAACGTAATAGTCATTTTTCCATTATCCACCATTTGGTAAGATGTCTTTCCTTGTATTGACGCAGTCTCGTTGTTGTTGATTATGTCCGGGTCAATAGAATCTACTGAAATGTCTTCGATGTTCCAATCACCGATTGTTACACAGCAAGGTGTAGCAGCTGGTTTTATGGCCGCTGCGAGCATTGCCCAATTCGTAGAACCAGCATCGTTTGTCCAATCCATTGAAAATGTACCAGCAGAGCTTGTAAATTCTGTACTCCCAGCACCTATAGTTGAACCTTGGAGTTCGTCCCAGCGTTCTATCTGTCCTGTGCCTGTAGTCATTGGTCCATTTTGTGTTCCAACCACATCAATTATCCACGCTTCATCGGTTGTGGTAGCCAGAGTTACCGAAGGCGTTGCGGATGTCCCAGTTGCATCACTGAATGCATCAATTGGAGCTGTATGATCAACGCCGGTAAACGATACTGCACCAGCAGCAACGGCAGTGACAATTGCCAATGATAATTCTACAGGATGTGTACCTGTGTCTGGATTCACTCGATACCACATTGTGACATGTGCAGAATCACCATTGTTGACTTCATTGCCAATTTGGGTCATAGCATCGCCATTGTATGTTACTGAGTTTATAGCACTCCCACTTTGTGTATTTATAGCTACGATGAGAATTCGGTCACTGCCGGAGCTGGTAACGGTGTGATCAAAGCTGCATACTATACAAAGATCGTTAAAACCAGTAGCATCATCAAACTCTATTGGGTCTCCTGTTGGTGCGGTTTCTGTATAGCTGAGCCTCTCAGTCACGTTTGTTGAGCTGGTACCCACCACCCCCTCGTAGGTAACAATTAGATCAAAATTATCATAATCCCAAAGTTTGGTGTTTCCTATGTTAGTTACGTTAAATGAAATTGTGTTGCTATCACCTGTTGCGCTTAGGTTTGAGAGTTCAAAGTGAGTATTAAGTATAGAGTTTTCCAGCTCACTCACATCAAGTGCTGCTTCGTTTATCTGCAGGATTGTGTTTGATATGTCAGGTATTGCCATCACGATTACAACTAGCGGTATAAAGACAACACCTGCCGGTATGATATGACTAAGACCCATACGACTTGAAAAGCACTCAAAGCTAGCAAATGGTGTTGTCTGTAGGAATCAGACGAGCTTGCTTTAGTAGCCATCATTTAGAACTAGAATTGACGTATGATTTTTCAATTACGTTGGAAACAATATTTTGTTGGCAAATTCATCAACGACCAAAGTTACGATCTTTTGCCCCTATTGCAAGGGTCAACATATCGATGAAGGAAGATATTCTATCAAGCCACACAGGATTCATCTTTGTTTTCATTGTGGCAAAGAATTCAGGGTTACAAAACCAACAATTGGCGTTAGAAAAGGAATTGACGGAATTATTTCGTGAGAAGCTTCTGTACATCTATAAAGAAAATTTTATTATTTTTCAATAATCTTTAAGAAATTTCTTGGCGGACTTTATAGTCAACCTCTTTGAATATTTACTGGATAGCAATCAACTGAAAAGAAACGTTGGTTCGATGACAAAGAATCAGCGGACGAAAAGGTCAAAAAGGTCTCTAGTCTGGTTTTCAGAAGGTTGTTATCCAAATCGATATGATATTCATTAGTCTCATCAAGTTCGGAAAGAAGGCAAAGGACGTAGTAGAGTTAGGAAACAAGATTCTCAAAAACCCACCAAAAGGCGTCAAGATGATCTCAACATACTGGACGCTTGGAAGATTCGATTCTGTCTGGATTTACGAAGCACCAAGTGAAAAAGAGGCAATGAGGCTTGGAGTAGCAATTGGTGAGGTTGCAAGATCACAGACGATGGTGGCGCTGCCAAGAGAAGAGGCACTTAAGCTGTTAGATTAGATATCAAAACACAAAAGCCACGTCTGTAGTTTCATTTTCGTCATCGCATCTTTTTTCCCACAACAAGGTCGACTTTGTATTGCAGGGTTGCCCTTTTGTGAAGTTTCAGAGTCCAGCTAAGATAGCTAGGTCTTTTGGTTTGTGGGGTTATGGTAAAATTATTCTTGTAAAGCTCTTTTCGTATTGTTTCTTCATAAAGCTGTTCTTTGACGGATTTTGTGCCCCTCTCAAAATCGTAGGGGTCGGAAAGAACCAACCATCCCCCTTTTCGTACTTGACTTGCAAGTACCTTCAATAGCAGTTTTGGCTCTATCAGCTCAAAAAGATTCAATCCCACAACCAGATCAAACTTTGTTTTGCCAAATGGATGTTCGAGTGAGTCTGCCACAAAAAAATCAAGGTTTTTCAGATTAGATTTTTTTGCCTCATGAATGGCGCGGTACGATTTGTCTATTCCAAAAGCAAGAGAGCTCGTTTGTGCTAAATGTTGTGTCATATATCCAATAGAGCAGCCGTGCTCCAACGCAATTCCCCGTTTGGTGTCAAGTTGCAGAGATCTTTTGATTTGTGAATAGAATCGTGCTTTTTTGTTGCGCTTGTAGATTTCAAACCAACGTTTTTCGATGAGTGACTGATCCGATGGGTTTTTTCGAATCTTTCCAAGTGTTTTTTTGATATAGATTTTCATCTTGCTTGTCCTTGCATTGAGGAAAAGCTCGCCTCCTAATCTTGGCCTGTTTGACAAATAATTTGTAAAATCATTCCAAAGAACTGGCACCTTGCCAATTATTGGAAATTGCATCTTGCATTTTGGGCAGAAAAGAAAGCCCTCATCAATCTGATCATTCTCTTTGAGAATCTCGGATTTGAGTCCTGAATTACACCTTGGACATCTCAGGAATTCTAGACTAAATTCGTGCAAGCTGTTTTTGGTTATCTGTTAGTTGTGATTAATACCTATTTTTGTCACAGCCCAGTTAATGTTAAATTCTATAAAAAAAGGGCAAAACTAGCATGGGCGAGCTTGAAGAGTTTGCGGAAGCACTTTTGGATCAGATCTCAGTTGAGATAAATGAAGAAAAGGAAATCGCAGGCCTTGCCTCAAAGATTGCCGAAGACTCGGAATTCAAAGTAAGATTTGAGCCTCCAAAACAGATTTGTGGGCAGATCCTAACTGATCTGAAGCAAAAGGTTGCCGAATTTACTGGGATTTCGGTGTCATCAGCAATCAAAATCGAGTTTCCAGAGCTTGAGGAGCTAAAAAGAGTCAAAGGAAAAAAGGTCTTTGCGACAAAGGATGCGCACGAGTTTGTAGACAGGTTGTTTTCAGCACTTGCAAAACAAGACAGGGCTGCAATCATCGAGCTCATCAAAGCCGATACTGCCAAGTTCTTGGTTTACTCCACATATGCCAAGGCCTACATCTCCAAGATCTCAACAACGTATGGGGATTATCTTGATGATACCATTTTTATCAACAATTTTATTTTGAAAAACTATCCGCAGATAATTTTGTACAAGCAGGGACAACCATACGAGCTCAGATACGAGTCTGTAAAATCAGGATACCTAGGTGCGCTAAAGATGACAATACTTGAGGAGCTGATTCACTCAATACAAAAAAACCTCTACGACCAAAACAATGAAGCAGTAGTTGAGGTAAACAAGATAAACGAAGAGCTGGCAAAAATAATTCTTGCATTAGATGATCCGACTGCGACAAAGCTTGCAGAATACCTGCAGCTTCCCGCCGTGCCTGACGAGTTTCCGGTGGCAAAGCGTGCCAACCTGTTTTTTACACTAAACCCGGACAACTTCATAGTAAATGTACTTGGGCCAGACGTCATGACCTTTACACGAGTAGAGGTAGACCCCACAATATCACAGATGCTGCCGCAACTGCTTGATATTTACCAGAGGTGGCTTGGGCCAATTCAGAGGCACCATGCCGCCTTTTCCACAATGGAGGGAATGGCCGAGTTTTGCGTCCAAAACATCCTCAAAGACGACAGCGATTTTGCGCGATATCTTACTACGTTTATGGGCACAGACATCTCGTCATACCAGATAAGAAAGCATATGGGAAAGGACTTAGTTGCGGCTGCATACTCTAAGATAGGCAAGCCAGCATTTTCGGTTTTGATTCAAAATCCCCCAACTACGCGCGAGCTCAAAGACCCGCAGTTATATCTAAAGGGGATCTCATAAAATCAATGAGTGACAGATTCGACCCCTTTGTTGCAGAATGGGTCTCCTTTTCTTCCGATACAAAGTACAATCTGGTGGAAAAATGCCTCAAGCTTGCACAGCTGTTAGAATATCCAGAACTTGATATCCAAGAACATGTTGAGGAGATAAACCAGATTGCAAAATCACTGAGGGTAAAACTTTCTGATGTCAAAAATCCCACATATCTTATTTCTATGCTCAACGAACACATTTTTTCAACACTTGGATTCAAGGGAGACACTGAGGACTATTACAACCCAAAAAACAATTTCCTAAACGAGGTGCTGGACAAAAAAAGCGGAATCCCAATTACGCTTTCGATAATTTATGTCGAGGTAGCAAGACGAATCGGCCTTGATCTGCGCATATGCGGCTTTCCAAGTCACGTTGTTGTAAAATATGGCGAGGAGATGGTGCTTGACCCCTTTGGTGGGGGCAGGCTTCTAAGTGTAGAGGATCTTGAAGAGATACTGTACCGTAATTTTGGAGAGGAGATCGAGTTTTCACCGGAATTTTTAGACGATCTTCCAGAAGACAAGGTGCTTGTTCGAATAATCCGAAACCTCAAAAACTCTTATTCGCAGTCGTATGCCTACGACAAGGCACTACGGTGCATAAACATGATCCTTGCAGTCGAGCCGGACTCTGCAGACGAGATACGCGACAAGGGAATCATACAAGAAAGGCTCCTAAACTACGAAGAGGCACTCCAGTATCTAAACAAGTATCTAGAGATTGCCCCCGAGGCCCCAGACGTAGATTTTGTCTTGGAGCTTATACGAAACACAAGAGAGAAGCTTAATCGATAATTGAGCTAACATCGTGGCCTTTTTTTATCTGCGAGATTTCATGTCGAGCAATCCTGTTGCGGAGAGCCTTTTTGAGAATGTCTACCTCGCTGCGCAGTGCAGCTACTTCATCTTCTAGCTTGGCAACGCGCTCGTAAATCGTCTCGCCTTCGGTTGT
>CAZLSK010000038.1:0-11472 GCA_964562075.1 uncultured Candidatus Nitrosotenuis sp. | reverse complement strand
ATAAAAGATTGGATTTCTAGCAATTTTGTTCAGTCAGGTAATAATGTAGCTCAGTGTAGCATTCAACGCAGAATTCTTGATCATTTGTATGGACACAATCATATGTCACATCGGTATTCTTGTTGCATTTTGCGCATACGGTCATCTTGATTTTCTGACTTTTATGGCACCTAGTGCTATTTGAAATGCACCTACTCCAAACAACGGCCCTGCCTCTGTTACAGGGTTTCTTTGAGTATCCGTTGGTGCATTTGCCAAAAAGACAGCTCCGCCTATAATTATCATGACACCTGTTACAAACAACATTATTGCGAGGGCTTTTGATGGTTCGCTTCGTGATATGAAAAATCCAACGATTGGCAGCGCCATTGCAGGTCCACCTAGTACAAGACCCCTTGTCTTGTGGTCAAATGTCAAAAAGCCTTGTTCTGTACCTTTTCCTACTGCTACGTCAGCACCATATATGACAAGTAGTCCTATTGCGATTCCAGTAATTATCAGTGCTGCCTTGAGTGCCATCATTCGGGCTCTACTTAATTTACTAATAAACCGTGCTGGTTGTAACAACTCTACAACATCTGTTGTTCTTCTGATCGGCGATATTAGCTTGAAATGTGGTTATACCTTTAAAACTAAACTCAACATATAACAGATGATCAGCGTGGCAACTGACGTATTACGTGAAATCGTAATTGATGAGGATGAAAAAAAGCAAAAAGCACTACAGTTCTTTTCTGATGGCTATACCAGAATAATTCTTTCGGCAATGATGGAAACACCAAAAACAGCACTACAGATTGCAGATGAGACAAAAATTCCGCTCACGACAGTGTACCGAAAACTACACCACCTGATGGAAAACAACATGATTCGAATCTCAGGCCAAATCGCAGAAAACGGCAAAAAGAACTTTCTCTATAAAAGCAAGATTAAATCATTCCATGTCACGTTTACAAAAGACAAGTTTGCAATCCTAGTCAATGCAAGCGGTACCTGCAAATTCTGCCTGCAGCCACACAACCAGTCATAAAATCAAAAATTCTTTGGCATTCTGATAATAAAGGTAGTTGGATTGTTTTTTGCAGTAATATTACCACCATGTTGCTCAACTATTTTTTTACATATGGACAAACCAAGGCCTGTTCCTGTTTGTTTTGTCGTAAACAATGGCTCAAATATCTTTGTTAGCTGGTCTTGTGGAATGCCTGGACCAGAATCCTCAACTGCAATCATGACGTTTGCTCCGTCATCAATTATTCTGACGTTTATTGTTCCTTTGTTGCCTATTGCCTGTGTCGCATTGACCAAAAGATTAGTCATTACTGCATCCATTTTAGTCAAATCAACATTCATTTTGACATCGGCATTCTCAACGTTGATCTTGACATCGTTTGGAAAGTTATTGTCCTCTATAACTCGTTTGATCAGCTGTGTGATATTGCAGGTCTGCAACTTTAGCTGTGTTGATTTTCCATATTCTAAGACATCATCTACCTGATGTGAGATTCTTTCTATTGCACGGTGCAGCTTGCCATAGTATACAAGTTTTTCTTCGATTCGAAGCTTTGGTTTACTCTCAATCAGCTCAACAACATTTTTGATAGTCGAAAGAGGGTTTTTCAAATCGTGTGCCATTCTTGATGCAAGCTCGCCAATTATTGCAAGTTTTTGTGATTTAAGGAGCTCATCAGTTTTTTCATTTATCTGTCGTTCAAGCTGATCCCGTTGCAATTCTAATTCTTTTTCTTTTAAGACGACTCGCTCCAGATTTTTCTTTAGGTCTTGTGCAAGCTTGCTATTTTCCGCCTTTTGGTTTTCGAGATCTATGTTCTTTTTTTCTAGCTCATCATTTCTGATACTAAGTGTTGTGGCAAGACTTTGTAGAAACTCTATTTTTTCTTTTAACCCGCTGTTGACCTTCATCAATTCATTGAATTTTGCATTTGACTGGCTTGCTAGCTCGCGAATCTGGTTTCCCCTTTCCTCAAGCTCGTGTCTTGCTTGATCAAGGTCGTTTATCGTTTTGCCAGTCATATCAGGTAATTTAGTAAAGTCATTTATTTGTTCAGTCATAGCTTACAACACCATGACATCATCTTGTTGTTGTATTACCATGTGTCTGTTATGTTCAAACAAACAAATTTAGAATCCCTATTCTGGCTCTGTCAATTACGAATTCCAAAGAGGCTGAAGATAATGTCACCGTAAACCAGCTGTATCACAAAACCCGCAAAAATGAATACCATGTATGGGATTCCAGGAGTAATCCACGTGTCTTTTTTATTGCAAAATTCTGCGTATTCTGCGTGTTGCAATGATAGGTTGAGCTTTTTGTGGCTTCCCGCTTGTTGTTCTATTGAAAAGCCAAACTTTGGGTTGGCGGCCCTATAGCCAATAAACATGGCAAGAATCTTTCGGCTAGGTGTCTCATCAAAACCTTCAAAGATATTCTGTTTTTTTGCAAGCAAAATCGCGTTTCTTACCACATTGACAAGCATCGGAACTACAGATAAAATAACGGCATTTGTCAGTACGGTAAATGGTGTGATTGTTCCTTCGACGAGGGTCAAACTTGGGGTAAGCGCTGCTAAGACAATTAACGCGAATGCGTCAGCGCCACCAAAGAGGCCAAACCGCCATATTATGATCGCAATTGGTGCTACGATCATAGATATGCCTATCTTGAATAGCTCACCGTTTAGGTTTGTCGCAAAGGGAATTAGGATCGCAGCTATTGCTCCAAATACGATCCAAATAATGTCGTTTATCTCCCGTTTTTTTATGTCGGATGCGGTCGCCACTCCGAGCATGGTTAGAGCTAAGACAATCCTAATCTGATCTAGCGTAGCTAAGTCCATAATGCATCCTTTTGGCTGTAATCTCTTTCAAATCTATTTAATGGCAAGCTTGCATCTTTTGCTTGAACATTGATGGCTCGATCCAAATAATCTATTTTGCTATTTTGTTCAACGGTTCGATAGATTTTGATCGCTTCCAAAGGTGCTCACAAAGACTGTACATGTTATCGACCATCTCAATTGAGTTGCTGTCCAAAACAGAGTCGGTTTCGTCATTCATGTCCATCGTCTCGTTGATGCCTCCAGACATGATCAGGTGCCTTTCGTTTTCCACTATCATCCTGCTTTTTGAAGGAAGTTTGCCAACTCTTACCTCTGATGCACCAAGCTTGCTGATAATAGAAATCGTGCTTTGGTCTTCGGCATCAGTTACTATTCTAACCTGACCACCTTTGCTTTTGCAAATCTTGATCTTTTCTGGAATCGAGGTGTGGTACATTCGTAGGAGATCTTTAGCTGTAGTTACAATGTAAATTATGTAGCGTGAGTCTTGGAGCAGTTTTCCAATTCTAGAGTAGATGTTGTGTCTGCCCTGAATAACAGAAACCGATGCTGTACCAATTGGTGGTTGCTTTCTTGTAATCTCTTTAAGATCTTCTGAAAGCTTGTTTGCCAGCTTTTTCATTGTGACAAACTCGTTTTCTTTTCTTTGAATAATGTTAGTAAGTGCTTCTTGTGGCTCGACTGGTTTGCAGATAATTGGATTGCTCATGGTGGTAGTGATCAATCCAATACTTCTGAGCTTTTCAAGTGAACGATATGCCTTGCCTCTTTCTATGTCAAGCTTTACTGCGAGATTCCCAACCGAGAGGGGGCCAGTCTGTAACAGTCCGATGTACATCTTGGCATCAATGTCTTCGAGGTCAAAATGCCTCAGCATGGTGATTAGCTCGTCTCGGTCTTGCAAATCGATAGATGTTTATTGCAAATCTAGTATATTAGTTTGTATAGATTGAGATACCTTGTTGTCAAATCTTTCTGCACAATTTAGGTCGGTATGATTTTAATTTGATTCTTAACTGATTCGAGTGATTCAAGCAGACCTTCTATTCCTTTTGTGTTGTCGGCATCAACCAAATTAAAATGACCAAGCTTTCTTTGAGGCTTTGATTCTGTTTTGCCATACATTTTCAGATACACATTTTCTATTTTTGCATCAGAAACTTTGTATTTGCCTTGGAAATCGTTAGGACCCAAAAGGTTGTACATTATGGTAGGGTGTAGAAGCTTTGTACTGCCAAGCTCCAATCCGAGTATTGCGCGCAGATGCTGTTCAAATTGTGATGTGACGCTTGATTGCAGAGTATGGTGTCCAGAGTTGTGAACACGTGGAGCAATTTCGTTGATCAATATTTTGTCTTGGCTTGTCACAAACATCTCAATTCCAAAGACCCCTGCTCCGTGGAGTACTCTCATAGTCTCATGAGCTATCTGTTCTGCCTGTGCAGCTACTGCTGATGATACTCTGGCAGGTGCAATAGTAATCTTCAGAATATTGTTTTCGTGAATGTTTTCAACAACTGGGTATGTGGCAATCTCGCCGTTGGTGTTTCTGGCGGCAATTACTGACACTTCCATCTTAAAGTCTACAAACCGCTCAAGCATCAACGCTTTGCCAGCAAAATATTTGTATGATTTTTCTAAATCAGCTTTCGATTTTATTTTGTAATTCCCACGGCCATCGTACGCATCCTTTCGTGCTTTTAGAAGTGCTGGGTAACCAAAACTTGGAATTTTTTGTTTCAAATCATCCATTGATTCGATTGATACAAAATCTGTAACAGGTATGTTGTTTTGTCTAAGAAATGATTTTTGCAAAAACTTGTCTTGAATGATCCGGAGGGTCTCAGGGGAAGGGGTCACCGTGGTCTTGGACTCTGCTTCCTTCAGAGATTCACTACTCCCAGATTCTATCTCGTATGTCAAAATGTCTACTTTGGAGGCAAGCTCAAGTATTGCATTTTTGTCCTTAAAGTCGGCAAGGATCTGTCTTGCTCCAGCCTGAGCTGCAGAACAGTTTTCCGTCGGATCCAAAACAATTACCTCGGAGATGTGCTGTGGCATCTTTTTTGCAGCTTCTGTAAGCATCATTCCAAGCTGACCCCCTCCAATTATGCCTAAAATTCGTGTCAACACCACTCCACCAAAAAATCGCAATAAAATGCTTATCCGAATTTCGGTGCTAGATATTGTTAAAAGTAGCGGTTGCTTTTCAAAAAATATGTTGACGAAAAAACCTCTAATTGGAATAATTATGGGGTCAAGCTCAGATAGCAAAATCATGCACGGCGCGGCCAAAGTTTTAGATGACTTTGGCGTACCACACGAGGACCAAATAGTCTCAGCCCACAGAACCCCAACAAGACTTGAACAATACGCACAATACGCAGAAAAAAACGGTTTTAGGGTGATTATAGCTGGGGCAGGAGGTTCCGCTCACTTGCCTGGAATGGTTGCATCGCATACCATAATTCCAGTAATAGGCGTGCCAATAATGGTCTACAACGACAAGTCAGAGAAAAAAACTCAAGGCTTCAAGTTTTCGGCATTTGGTGGAATGGATTCATTGCTCTCAATAGTAGAGATGCCAAATGGCTCGCCAGTGGCTACCGTTGGAATCAACAAAGCTGCAAATGCTGGACTATATGCCATAAAAATTCTCTCAAATGAATTTCCGCAACTAAGAACAAAATTAAAAAAATTCAAGGAAAGACAACATCAATCGGTAGTCGAGGAATCAAACGAGATGAAAAAGACCGGTCTTGTAAAATTTGTCCAAAAAAAGTTCAAATGAATTTATGGTAGAAGCTTGAACTGGATGTTTTTTGTCTTTAGATGTGCAATCAATCTTTGAGCGTGTTCTCTTCCCTCAGTTTCTAAGCTAAGCGTTACACCAGCTGTGCCAGCATCAATGTTGGCGCTGAGTCTGTCATGCACCACCTCAACAATGTTTACACTAAGTGAAGCTATTTCATCAACCACTTCTTTTAGTGCACCAGGTTTGTCCTTTAACAGGATGAAAATCTTTACCATTCTACTCATTGCAGCAAGGCCTTTCGCAACTATTTGCCCAAGGAGGTACATGTCGACGTTTCCACCACCAAGGATTGGAACTACCTTTTTGCCTGGCGCTGGTTTTGCATCAAGAAGATACGCAAGAGCCACTGCACCTGCCGGCTCTACTACCATCTTTGCTCTCTCCATTAGCAAAAACATTGTCTTGACTATCTGTTTGTCATCAACAAGAACAATATCATCAATTAACTCTTTAATTGTTCTAAACGTGTTCTTTCCTGGCATCTTTACAGCAATGCCGTCTGCAATTGTACGGTTTCCTTTGACGGCTTGAAGTCTTCCTGCCTTTAGTGAATTTTTCATTGCAGGAAACGCTTTTGACTCCACACCAATCACTTTGATCTTTGGATTTTTTTCTTTAACAGCGATAAGTATTCCAGCTGCTAGTCCCCCACCCCCTATTGGAACATAGATTTCATCAACATCGGGAAGGTCTTCTAGAATCTCTAGCCCTATTGCGCCGTTTGCTGCAATTATCTGCGGGTCATCAAATGCATGGATTATTTTTGCATCTGTCTTTTTTGAAATCTGTTGCGCTCTTGCCCATGACTCGTCATAATTTATTCCCTCAAGCAGAACCCTTGCTCCGTATTTTCTTGTTGCAGCTACCTTTGCAGGAGAGGCAGTAACAGGCATCACGATTGTGCATGGAATCTTTTCAAGCTTTGATGCATATGCAACTCCTTGTGCATGGTTGCCAGCAGATGCGGCTATTACACCATGTTTTTTTTCTTCGGGAGTAAGGGATTTGATCATAGCATATGCGCCACGTAGCTTAAATGAACCGGTTTTTTGCTGAAACTCGGCCTTTAGGAATACTTTTGAGCCGGACATCCTACTAAATGTCTCAGAATAATACAGTGGCGTTTTGCGAATTATGTCGCTGTATGATTTTCGTATCTTTACAATATCATTGTAGGTGGGATTCAATAGAATTGATCGCATCCATCATGCTATATTTAATTTCTTTTTCAGCCAAGCGCAATCAAGATGCATCGAGATGATGGTTACACAAAAAATTGGTTTTTTTACGCTCAATTATCTGCGCAGTCCTTAAATACATTGAGGGGGATCGTACATAACCGGTCAAAGGATCGTTCTCCCCTTGAACTAGACGATAGTTCATTTGATCCTTTGACTGTTAATTATTAAAAGTAATCAACTCGTGTTGAATATAAGAATTTCTTAGGACAAAATCTGGATTATCTCATCAAGTGATCCTTCAATATTTTTTTTGGTTTCTTTTGTCATTTTTTTGGGATCGAAAATCGATTCCTTTGATTTCTTTTTTACAAAGTCAAGATCAAATGTAGACAGACAACCCTCCTCGCCTGCAATCAACCTGTTTTCATCTATGGGAACGGAGGTGGTCTGATATGTCTCAATCAAAAGGTTGTCAAGCTCCTTGAAAAGATCCTTTTTCCTTTGGTCTTTAGCTTTGAAATCAAAGTCTGTCTTTTTTGCCACCTCTGATGTGATCTCTTCACGTAATCTGTCGTCGTTGAACAAGACCTCAAAGAGCTTCTGCTCATCAAGATTTCTGTAACCCATTGTCTCCAGCCTGTCTTTTATGAGAGTGTCTGTAAGCTCGGCAAGCTCCTTTTCTTTATCAACTGTCTTGTCCATGATTTCAGCAAGCTCGGTTTGGATCCTTTGGACCTTGCTATCTGGCCTGTAATACAAAAGAGCGTGGTACTGCAGGGAAAGGTGCCATAAAAGGACATAGTTTCCTACATGTTTCTCAACTTTAACAAAAATTCGCCTCAGGTCCTCGTCACTTGTAGTTGAAATGCCTTGAGTTTTCCAACCAGAGATCTGGTTTATTATCTTGCCATAAAACTCGTGTATCTTTTGTGGATCAAAGGTAGTCTGGTCGGTAACGGTTGTGTCGCCAAGCATCACTTTGACAGCGATAGGCTTGGTAAGTGCCGCTATGTTCTTTTGAAATAATTGGCTGATTTTTTGCGTTTTTTGACCCAAAATATTGAAAAATTCATCACCAGTCTTTGTTCCTAGACGCACAAAAGGCAAGAGGCATTGCAGTCTAAAATGCCTAATGTTTGCGAGGGTTTGTTTCATTTTTACCGAATTTTGATACCAAGGTCTAAAATAGAAAACCGTGCATATAAGTATTGGATGTCGGAAAATGGAATAATGTGCTCAAACTGCAACGTAGAGGTTGTACAATATTATGATGATGTTTATAAGGGCAGGCGGGCAAAGTGCCCCGTTTGCGAGGTAAGCTTTCCATTAGAGTAAAAGGGGGATTTTGTACTTGAGCGGAGCAGAAACCAATACTAAGGTAAATGAGAATTCTGAAGAAAAACCGGTTGTGAAACCAAAAAAGGATTATGCCCTCATAGACATGATGCTTGGCAAACCACAAGCGCGTGTCATTGATTCTGAAACCCTGATCAAGGAAACGCAAAACCGGGTTTGGCATGCGCTAAAGAGCGGATACGAATACTCACCTGTAGAGGACGAGTCGGACGCATTTTTGAGAAAACACGTCTTTTCAAGAATGAAGATGGTAGTAATGTATGTGGATCTGGTTGGATCAACACACATCACACTTTCACTTCCAGAAGACAAGGTTGCAATAATCATCACCTGTTTTGCACAAGAGATGGCAGCAACCATACGACATCATAACGGGTACGTACTCAAGTTTGTAGGCGATGCCGTAATAGGATACTTTGTTGCAGAAGAAAACCAACTACAGCCAGTTGATAATGCGATCCTGTGCGCCAAATCAATGATATCTGTGATTCAAAACGGGCTCAATCCAATTTTGAACCAATATGACTATCCTGATCTTGCCATCAAAGTCGGTATAGATTACGGTGAAAACATGATCGTAAGATATGGCGCGGACGCAAAAAAATCTCACGTTGACATAATCGGGCCGGTAATGAACATAGCTGCAAAGATCCAAAACATGGCAAAACCAAACCAAATCTTGATCGGTGAAGATGTCTACGTCAGAATCCATCCATCTATGCAACCATCGTTTGAAAAAGTTGTTTGGAAGAACAACGAGTGGAAGTACCACCGGGATACGGGAGAACTGTACCCTGTTTACAAATATATTGATTAGATGGTAAACTTGTCGGGGCACTCTACGTGCTCGTAGTGGTGGTCGGTGAACTTTTCTTGAATTACATAAATTACGATCTTGTGTAATTCTCCAACACTGATGCTTTTTTTGCACTTTATGCAGTGTTTCAAGTCGAATCCCATGATAGATTGATCACCGATCTTTGATCGCTATAAGGATCAGCGATCAGCTCAATTTGATAAAAAACGACTCTGGCTTTACAATGGAGTATATCTTGCGCCTGAGGCTAAGGCACAAATACCGTTCCAAATAACACTTGGTATGGATCCATTAGAGATGAAGATGTTCATGGAAATGTATGGATACCCATTTGGGTTTAGTCTGAGTCCGTTTGTATTTCCAAGATATCCGCCGTCTGCAATTGGTCCAATGAGCATGAATCCTGCAAAGCTAAAAGAGAAAATGATCAAAGAAGACCCAGCATTTTCTGCAAAGCTGCACGATTTTAGCAAGATGTATCGCATACATGCGGCAAGCCTCTTTGATACAAACTCAAACATGTTTCCGCCTTCGCATCTAGGTGATCCTCGGGGAAAAAATAATCATGTTGTACAAGAAGAAAACGAGCAGCTGCGAAAAGAAAACGCTGAGCTCAAAAAACGCA
This sequence comes from uncultured Candidatus Nitrosotenuis sp., assembly GCA_964562075.1. GTDB lineage: Archaea > Thermoproteota > Nitrososphaeria > Nitrososphaerales > Nitrosopumilaceae > Nitrosotenuis. The sequence continues at coordinate 1,817 of CAZLSK010000038.1, read as the reverse complement.
TCGAGCAGCTGACAAAAAACAAAAAACATCTTTAGACATCGCTAACACTAAATTTTCAATAGTAATTGATATCCTTATTACAATGATGGCTAAACTGGGCAACAAAAATCAAAAACTCTTTTAACTTTTGATTCAAACCACTAAGTGTTGAGTAAGACGCCAGAACAGAAATGGAAGGAAGCGATTCTTTCTTATAGAAAGAACTGCCAAAAAATACTTCAAGTTTCTAAATCAATTCGATATGTTGGCGTTATCAACGAGTTTGGAAGAACGCTGACTGGAATGATGCAGACAGGACTCAAACCAATGCTAAAACCAGAAGATGTAAAGAACGAGTTTTTCATAATCTCGAATTTGCTAACACTTCGAAGCTCACAAACAAAAGCATTTGGCGCTCTAAACCATGTTCTGTTAAGACATAAGAACGCAACACTTGTCTGCATTCCACACAACAAGGTAGTCTACTATGTCTCACTCAGTCCAAATGCAAAATCTGTTGATGAAATAGTAAGGAAAATAACGACTCTTCTTTAGGCAGGAGCAAAGCCGTGATAGCCGGTTGACTGCTGTTCTTTGTCCTTGAAGATTGGCTCAAAAAGTGAGATCATGTATCCATCAGGATCTAAAATTATGGCGTTTTTGCCAGCCTCTCGTTCCACAATGTCACGATGAATCTTTACATTTTTTGATCGGAGCTCGTCTATTGCTGTTTTTACATCCCCAACAAGAAACCCGATTACGATGCCGCCTTCGATGGTATTTGAGCTGTGGTTTGAGGTAAGGGATGCTGGATGCAGGCTTAGCAGTGCGCCCGTTTGGCCTAGATCCACCCAAGTTCTTCGCTGGTTTTTTATTGGCAGACCCAAGATTTCATGGTAAAATGCTATTGACTTGTCCAGATCTTTTACTGCTAAAATGACGTTTCCGACCCGTTTTATGTTCACAAATTGACTAGGTAAACACAGCATTAAATGCTTTATTGTACTAATGAAGGCTACAGAACCCTTTATCGTATCTCGAGCATAGTCTCGGTTCGTTCTACACCAGGAATCATCTGGATCTTTGTAGTGATTTCTCTTATTTGCGTAAGATCTTCGACTTCGACAAATGCAACTGCATCAAACTGGCCACTGACAGGAAAGGAGTTGTAGACAAAAGGCAACTTGCCGAGCTTTGCGGCAATCAGCTTCTTTGGCGATTTGACCAAGATTATTGCCTTTACCAACCCATATCGACCTCTACTTCCATGAGCGTTTCCGTAGTAACAATCTCTTTGATTTTCTTAAAATCGATTACCATGTTGTTTATCTCGTCGATAGAACCCTGCAGCAGAACACAAATGTCCGCCCTGCCAGTTACCGGCAGTATCTCCTTTAGGAGCTTGCGCTTTTTGCGTAACGCTTCGATTACCTTGTTTGTCTTGCCTGGCTTTATCGTAATAAGGCATAATGCACGCATATAGTATTATGATGAATTTGTGAATTAAAGATTTAGTCTTCTACTTCTTGGGACCTTGCTTCCTCTAGGTACGCCTTTCTTGCCTCAAGCTCTGCCTCTTTATCTTCTTCGATTCGTTCATCAATTATTACGAGACCATCGTCTGGCACGAAATCGTCTTTTTTGGATTTCTTTGATTTTGTTTTTTTAGCTGGTTTTTCCTTTTTTTGAGGCTTTTTCGGTTTTTCTTTTTTCGTTTTTTGTTCTTTTTTTGCCAATTGACTTTCTCATGAGACTATTTCCGTGTATTAAAAGATTACTTACTTTGAGCCACCTAGAAATCATCATCTTTTGACCATCTTGTAGATCATCCAATACAG
>CAZLSK010000037.1:0-11571 GCA_964562075.1 uncultured Candidatus Nitrosotenuis sp. | reverse complement strand
TCTTGCAGTTCTGAATCCACCTTCGCTGCTGAGCTCCTGCATTTCCTTTATGTAAAAGTCCTTCGGAGTGACCTCTTGCTCGTCAAGAATTTTTGATAGGTGGTAATCGAATCGGGTTTTTTTGTAGTATGAATAACCAACTAGTGGGACGGCGATGTTTTGACCCGGCTCCATTTCATATTTTCCAAGCTTTGCATTTTTATCAAAGCACACGTCGTTGGGTTGCGGTGCAAATAATTCTTCGCCAAACTCGTAGGACTTGCTAAGAGTCAGATTAAACAGAAATGACTGGTATGCATTAACAAAAAGCCTCCGTACCGACAAGGGAATCTTGCAAAATGCCTTTTTTGGGTCTTGATGCTGCAGCATCTCTCTGAGGAGGATTCTCTCAAGATCCATCTGTTTTGGTATAATCTTTAGTGTCTCCTCATATTTTGAGGGGTCTGCCATCATCTCTCTGAGTGCAGTGTTTTCTTTAGTGTCATGCTCTGATCTATATGATAACATCAGTCTTACCGCGTCGTCAAATCTTTTTTGGGCCAGTGCCTTGCCAACAAGATGCGTCACAGGTCGTTTTGAACCAAACCGCTGGTAGCCATAAAAATTTAAAATTCTTTCCGACTCTGAAAAATCCGAAATATCTTTTGCGTCAGTTATTCGAATTACAAAATGGTTTCCCACCATGTCCTTTGCAGATAGAGGTTTTTTTGCAAAGCCGATTTTCTCAAGTGAGATTTTCTCATCAGAATAGTTCGGTAGCGATTTGTTTTTTGCCATCAAACATACAAACTGCTCAGTTTGTGCAGCAGAATCCTTAAGGCCCAGCGCCTTTAGGTGCATGCCAGATTTTTGAAATATTTTTTGCAGGGCGTGGTTCGTGTCAATTCCTGATTTTTTTAGCTTATAGACTGCAAAGCCTTCATCCCTTGAGAACGAGTCAGTAATTTTTTTATCAAGCACCTCTGAAACTGCAAAGTCATCGCGACTTGCTCGTATCTTGCCGCCGCAGCCGGCATAAGTGGTAGTATAAACTAGTACTCCTATTTCAGAATCGATTTTTGGAATCACTGCGTTACATTCACAGTAACAAATTGTGAGACCGTTACGTCGTTAGCTCTAGCAGAGATGAGAACCTTGTATGTACCTGGCAGTGCAGACGGACTAGTTGTAATTGAAATCGGAATGATTTTTGTATCATCTAAGGTGAGGTTTTTTGTTTGAATTTGTACTGAAATATCATCAAATTCTGCAGTTGTCTTTGATAAAAGAGTTACATCAATGTTAGTGTTCGGTACAAGCTGGAGGTCAATTTGTGAGCTCTGGCCACGTGGCACTGTGATCTCTTGTTGTGTCAGGCCAAACTCAAATGGCAACTCTTTTGTGAGGTCGACTGAGCCTATGTTGTTTTCAACCCATTCGGTAAACCAGATTTTGTCTCCCGTGTATACAAATCCAAACGCCTGTGCTATTCCGCATTCTGAGACGCCTGTACAGTCTGCCCAGTTTGGATTTTGTGATGGGATTTGGTATTCTATGAGCCATTCATTGTCTATATCAAATACGGCCATTGCGTTTCCAATCTGCTCATTGAAGATTAGCTTTCCACCCTCAACTTGAGTCCAGTATGGCCCTGTCACTGGCGCCTTGATGACACCTGTTGCGTTGCCATAAGCTGTCGGACGAGCATCTGATGTGACATATCTTGTGAACGTTTCAGCAACAGGATCAAATTTGAAAAATGAGCTGCTGGATGTGTCAGCAATCCAGACATTATCGTTGTGATCAACGCTTAGGCCTATCGGCGTGCCAAGGGCAGAGGGTAGATTGAATGCTTTGGAGTATTGCAACACAGTAGCATTGGTGGCTGTCAAGCCAGCCTCGGAAAACTGCGTGTAATCGAACTTTATCAGTGCTCCACCCTGCCTTAGAATCCAGTTTGTGTACCAGACGTTTCCACGCGAGTCAATGTCAAAGCCTCCCACAAATGAACCGGGCAAAGGCGAAGGTATGTTTCTGTATAGTCTTTCATCTCCTACTTGTTGTACATCAAGAAAGCTGATTTTTGCTCCGTAAAAATCATTAACAATTATCTGGTTTCCTGTCAGCTGAATATGTTGAGGCAGAGATTCCTTTTCTGCAGGATATCCAACCTGATCATAGCTTCCATCAGTTGTAGAAAATCGCCAAATCGAGTCATGTGCATCATCGGTGTACCAGATGCTGCCGTCGTAAGAATAATCCATTCCCCATATCATTGAGCGGCCCATTTGTGGCCATTCTGGGTTTTCATACTCGGTAAACTGTTCACTCGATGGAACAAATTTTGCGATCTTGCCAGTGTTTGTCTGCGCAAACCAGACATTACCTTGTGGGTCGGCAGTTATCGCAAGGGGTTGGGTGCATGCAGTAGGTATCTCGTATTCTGTCACATATGGTGTTGATTTTGCACCAGTTGTTCCACAAAACCTAGGCCTTTCTATGTCTGGAAAGTTGTCAGCTGGCGTTCCCGTAATTGTGGTTTTTTCAAGCGGATTTTGCTGAGGCCCGCTGTTAAGCGCGATTGTGAGGGTAGAGGTAATTAAAATGACTGCGAAAAAACCCGCCACAATAAGTCCTTTGGTTTTCTTTTTCACAAGTGGGAGTCTTGTCTGCCTTGTTATATTTATTAGGAAATTGGCTTAGTGATTTAAAATGAATTTGCAGTACCTAGAATCATTTGAGGTCATTAGCTCGTTCATCTCAAATGAGACGTTGAGGAATCTGGGGCCTTTTTCTGTAGCCCTGTAAATTTGTGAGCCTTCCTCCTATGTTAAGAGTTCATTTGCCATTAAGAATTTGATCCCCCGCTTTAAACTCGTCCAACGCTTTGAGGGTTGGTATATACATCAACTGCAAATCCTTTACATTCTAAACCTTTTTTGACAGAGAGTGCTATGTCAGGTTCATCATCAACAACTAGATTTTTTTTCATAGTTAATATGCAATTAATTTGTACATAATTTAATATTATTCAAAAATTCTATAGAGGAAAGTTCTAGAACTTCAAATGAAAGTGCGTTAAAGCAACTTCAAGTTGCTTGTAATTTTATCAACTAGTTCTTCTGGTGCAGGTCCAATTGATAGGCAGGTAAATGTGCCCGGAGCGATCTGTGTATGGCCTGCATCTGTTACCTCAGACCACGGAAGACCTAGCTCGATTGCTCCCTGTTTTACCTCCTCTAGTTCTTTGAGTGAATTTACTTTGAGAACTATTTTTTCCTGTCCTGTCCACCACTGCTCAAACCACTCTGGATGCGAACGTCGAACGTTTTCTGCTCCAAGGACACATGCATGTCCCACTTGGGCTGCGATCTTGCCTTTGCCCATCCCCAAGTCGTTTCTAACCACAATCACTTGTTTAATTGAGCCCATCAGTTAGACTCACAATCCACTGTTTGAAAAACTTTCCAACTCATGAAATAAATTAATCCAATGAACAATAGTAGCAAAATGTCTTTTGATGTTCTAGTTGCCGGCGGCAGCATAGCTGGTCTTTTCTGCGCCCGCGAAATTGCAAAGTCAGGCTACAAGGTTCTTGTAATAGAGGAGGATTTTGAGATAGGCTCCCCGGAACACTGCGGCGGCCTTGTCTCTGCCTCAGCACTGGAGGAGCTTGGAATCATTCCATCAAGCAAGACACTTGACAGCCAGATTCAGACGGCGGTTCTCAGCTCACCCGGCGGTTCTCAAATAACAATCAACGCAAGAAAGCAAAACGTTGTAGTTATCAACAGGCGCGAGTTTGACAAACAGATAGCACACCAAGCGCAAAAAAATGGTGCAGAGATCAAAGTAAAGACATCGCTAAAAGAGATCAAGGGCGGCAAAGCAATCACCACAGGTGGCACCTTTGATTGCAAAATAATTGTAGATGCAAGGGGCGCCTTTTCTCTTGTGCAAAAAGACAGAACAGGTACTCTCCAGTCGGCCCAGTACGAAGTATATGCAGACTGGATACAAAAGGGCAGAGTTGAGGTGAACTTTGATGTGCAAAAATACCCTGGATTTTTTTCATGGGTTATTCCTGCAAACAACGGAATGGGCAAAGTTGGTGTTGCAGGAAAAGGAATCAATGCGATGCAGGCATTAGAAAAATTCCTTGAACAAAAAGGAAAACACTCCATAATTCGAAAGGTCTTTGCTCCAATTTGGATAAACGGCCCAATCGAAGATTTTGTGCAAAAAAACGTTGTAGTGGTAGGGGATGCAGCAGGCCAATCCAAGCCCACCACAGCAGGCGGAATTTATTCTTGCGGAATTGGCGGAATTTATGCAGGACGAGCAATTGCAAGATATTTGAAGACAGGCAAGCTCGCAGATCTTGGCCAGTATCAAAAAGACTGGACACAAAAGTTTGGAAAAGAGTTTGAAAAACAGCTTTTTGCAAGGAGGATGCTTGAGAGGCTTGATAACAAGACAATTGACAAGCTGTTTTCTTCGATCACGCTAGAAATGATGCAAGACATTTCAAGCAACGACGATTTTGATTTTCACACAACCGCACTCATCAAGCTTTTGGGTCTGAAGGGCTCACTCAAAGTGGCGCAGACGATCTTTGGCTCTGAGATACGCAAGCTTCTCAGCTAGTCTGAAACAAACTGGCGAAGCTATAAATTAAATGCCAAAAAAGACAGCTACATGTCAACATCACTGGCACTTCCGGTTTGCAGCTGCTGCAACAGGCACATAATGCCAAACGACAAGTGCGTCAAGTTCAACTGTCCCGAATGCGGTTCAGTACTGATTTGGCGTTGTGAAAGCTGCAGAGAGGCGGCAAGACCATACATCTGTAGTTCTTGTAGTTTTTCAGGACCATAGAAAATGGCACGACTATTATTAATTACCAAGATTCTGCCGACGGGAACAGAAGTAAATCTGGATAATGTTGTCAACGACATCCGCACAAAGCTTAGCAGCCAAATGCAGCTTGAAAAATGCACAAAAGAGCCATTAGCTTTTGGCCTATACTATCTAAAGGCAGAGTTCAGCTTAGATGACAAGGAAGGGCAAATGGACATGCTTGAGAGCACCGTCAAATCCATAAATGGTGTAAGCGAGTTTGAGGTACTCAACATGAGCCGCAAGTCAGTAGATGTGAAGTGATCTAGGTGGCAAAAAAAGACGAACCATTACAGATGCGAGTAGGGGAGGCAAAGCAAAGGGACGTCGGAAAAAAACGTGCAAGAGTTGGCCCCGATGCAATGGACTTTCTAAAAGCAAACCCCGGCGACATTATCGAGATTACTGGCAAGCGCACAAGCTGTGCAGTGGTGTGGCCAACAGATGAGGACGACAAATTCTCAGATATTGTTCGAATCGACGGTCAAACAAGAAAAAACATTGGAAGCGCACTAAACGACATTGTAAAGATAAAAAAGGCAGTCGCAAGGCCTGCAAAATCAATCTCACTTGTGCCGGTAAGCGATGTAGTAACCGTTGATAAAGAGTTTACCGATTTTGTAAAGAATAGACTCAAGGGACTACCCTTCTGTCAGGGTGATGAGATCTCAATTATGATTTTGGGCAACCCAATGGACTTTAAAATTGGCAAGACATCACCAAAGGGAATCGTAACAATTGACAGAACTACCGAGTTTGCAATCTCTTCTGACAAGTCGGTTGACAAAAAAGTTCGTGTAACTTATGACGAGGTAGGCGGACTCAAAAACGAGCTAAAGATAATGCGTGAGATAGTGGAGCTGCCCCTCAGGCACCCAGAGATCTTCGTTCGTCTTGGAATCGAGCCACACAGTGGTATCCTCCTGTATGGACCACCTGGATGTGGCAAGACGTTGATTGCAAAGGTTCTGGCAAGCGAGTCGGAGGCAAACATGTTTTCAATTAATGGCCCAGAAATCATGAACAAATATTACGGAGAGACAGAGGCAAAGCTTCGAGAGATATTCAAGGAAGCCAAGGACAACTCGCCAAGTATCATATTCATAGATGAAATCGATGCGATTGCACCAAAAAGAGAGGAGGCCTACGGCGATGTAGAAAAAAGAGTAGTCGCACAGCTCCTAGCACTCATGGACGGCCTCACAGAACGGGGAAATGTAATAGTGCTTGGCGCAACAAACAGACCTGACAGCGTCGACCCGGCTCTTCGAAGGCCCGGAAGATTTGATAGGGAAATTGAGATATCAGTTCCAAACGTCGACGGAAGAATAGAGATTTTGCAGATTCACACAAGGGGGATGCCCATTGCCGAAGATGTCGAGCTCAAAAGGCTTGCTTCGGAGCTGCATGGATACACTGGTGCAGACATCAAGTCACTTTGCAGAGAGGCTGCACTTAAAGCAATACGTAGATATCTGCCAGAAATTGATCTTGAAACAGAAAAGGTATCAGCTGACATTTTGCAGTCAATGGAGATTACTTTTGCTGACTTTTACGATGCAATGCACGAAGTTGTGCCTACTGCGATGAGAGAGTTTTACGTGGAGCGTCCAAAGGTCTTTTGGAGCGACGTGGGCGGACTAGACGAGGTAAAGCGAACCCTACAGGACAACATAATCGTGGCACTAAAAGAGCCGCAGAAATTCTACAACATGGGAATCAAGCCGCCGAGGGGAGCACTCCTCTATGGGCCACCCGGATGTGGCAAGACTTTGCTTGCACGCGCAGTGGCAACTGAGAGCGGCAGCAACATGATACTGGTCCGCGGTCCTGAGATACTATCAAAATGGGTAGGTGAATCAGAAAAGGCAATCCGAGAGATATTTCGAAAGGCCAAGACCTCCTCTCCCTGTGTTGTGATTTTTGATGAGATGGACTCACTTGCTAGAATGAAGTCAGGCGAAGAGGGCGGAATAGGCCAGACGATTTTGTCACAGCTGTTAACAGAGATGGAGGAAAGCGGCTCTTCACGCGTAGTGGTAATTGGAATTACAAATAGGCCCGACCTTTTGGATCCTTCGCTTCTAAGGCCTGGGAGACTCGAGCCGGTCTTGTATGTGCAACAGCCAGACGAAAAGGGAAGATATGAGGTAATCAAGATCCTCACAAAGAAGATGCCGCTCTCAGACGATGTGAATTTAAAGGAGATCTCGGTTTCTACTCAGAACTATACTGGTGCGGACCTGGCAGCACTCTGCCGCGAGGCAGGAGTTCAGGCAATGCAAGCAAACGCCTCAAAGATTACAAATGCGCACTTTGCCGCAGCACTCAAAAAGATAAGACCCTCAATCACAAAGGAGGTAGACCAGTGGTACACGGCAATAAGGGAAACTATTTCTAATGTGGTGCCCAAACAAATAGACAAGACGTTTTACGGTTAAGAAAAATGGCAGAATTTCCATTAAGAAATATAGTGTATGAGAAGATAAAGGACGTAAATTCCATCACAGATGAAGATCTAAACAAGGCCCTTACCAAGGCAGGAGTGGTGCTACCGCAGGACAAATTCAACAAAATTTTGCTTGACTTGGAAATTCTTGGCTTAATCAAGGTCTCCTGGCTAACAAAAGACACGCGGAGAATTGAGGTATCAGTGCAAGAAAAAGAAGAAGATGAGTACGAGCAGCAGGCCCGTGAAACCATGGAAAAGGACTATGAAGCATCTTTTCCAGGCCTTGAGGAATCATAAAATTAGGATCGATTCAAAGTCAGACTAGTATCTCCACACGAATATCAAACTTTATCACAGAGTATTACTGCAAGAAGGTGTGCAGATTCGTATTGGTACTTTTAATTGCGAAAACCTCTACGTTTATCACCGATTGCGAAAATTAGACATCCGTTTTGAGTTGGGAAAGACCACTGGAAAGTCAAAAACAAAAAAAGAATTTGAAAAATACGCTTATGAAGACAAGCTTGCAAAAATAAGATATGATAGCAAGGGTGTTCCAATCACATCATTGGAACAAGGATGGAGCATTACTGACGAACAGAGAAAAAATACTGCAAGATTGATTGCTGAAAACCAACCGGACATAATAGCTTTGCAGGAAGTGGAAAATCTCGATACTCTAAACAGGTTTTACAGTAATTTCATGCAAAAGAAGGTCAAAGACCTTCGCGGAATTTATGGCGATAAGCAAAAAAAGGTTCAATGGAAAATGGATTATAGAATCGCAATAGATGGAAATGACAACCACCGAATAGATGTGGGTTTAATGAGCAGATTTCCAATCAACGGAATTAGGACCCACATCTGGGACAGACACGATACTGGTAAAATGAAGATCCCCATGTTTCCACGTGACTGCTTAGAAGTAGATGTAAAGATTCCTGGGAGTGGAAAAACGGTGACTTTTCTAGTCAATCATTTCACTTCCAGAAGAGAAGGCCCCCAAACCAGCGACAAACGAAAAAGACAAGCTAAGGCTGTAATCAAAATAGTAAAAGAACGCTTTGGTAAAAAATTAGAGGATGGCAATTTTGTCATTATGGGGGATCTCAACGACTCTCCAAATGATGAATCGTTAAAGAGCACACTTTATTCGCCAACACTAAACCTGATCAATCCGCTAGAAAGTAAACCAGAAAATGAAAGGTGGACTCATTTTTGGTACGACGATGAAACAGGAGTACCAAACAAGCATGAGCCAGTAGCGCAGCTTGATCACCTGATTCTTTCCCCCACCTTCAAAAAAAGCTCAATCCAAAATGTGAAAATCGATCGCAGAGGTTTACTTAGAACAATTGAAAAAGTTGATGATGTTGGTGACCTTCCAGAACCTTTTAATGGAATTACTGAAAAACCTGGTAGGGAGGCATCCGATCATTGCCCAATTTTTGTCGATGTCGATATTAAAAACCTCAAATAAAAAATCGGCACCTTTTACCACCTTTTGAATAGAAACAGTGTGTGTCGATGTTAACTACAATTCACCCCTCGATAACCCGACAGAACCACTTGGAATCATAGTTTTATACTCTAGAGACATAATGGTATCATGGAAGAGATTTCCAGATGTGAATGTCCTCCCGGTGGAGAAACGTATGAAGATGAAGATGGCATGACGATTTGCAAATCCTGCGGCGGCTGGATTTCACCCAGAATCTAATGATGGCAACCAAGACAGCCGTATTGCTTTACTATAATATCGAATATCAGCAAATTTTCAACAAAATACATCATGCGGATTTCCGGAGTTGGTAATAGTACTGTAACATAGTTCTACAAGCCTAATATCGCTTGGTGAATATAGTATGTTCAGTGAAATAGTGAACAAATTTACGTCATATCTGTGTGAATGTCATACGATTTCTGATCCAGTTGTCTTACTCAAACAAACGCGTCCTTTTCTTTTGCAAAAAATCCAGACATCATAATGGACAACAACTCACTAAAATCAATGGTTGCGCTCTCTGTAGAGGTCGTTCTGATGAGAAAGGGAGGACCACAGTACCAGCAGGTTCTGGCAAGGCTTGAAGCAGACCATGGTGCCAAGATCTTTGACTGTTTTGAGCATCCAGAGTACCTAAAGGCGGTTCTGCGGCAGATCTACACAAAAGAATACCCAACCATTCTTGAGAGTCTAGAGGCAGAGCTTGGCGAGATCGCCTCGGAAAGGGGAGTGGTTGAGTTCCTAAAAGCCCTGAAACAATAGATACCGAATTTTTAAAAGGGAAATGTCATCTAGGATTTTTGTTGGAAGGAGCGTACCAGAACATGGATTATGTAAAGCCGTTTTTGTCAGATGTCAGTAACATCCTTGGAAAGCGCTGGAATTTCAGGGTGCTCTGGAAGCTAAGGGCAAAGAGTGCGAGGTATTGTGAGATTTTTGACTCGCTTGATGGCATATCTCCTTCAACTCTATCAAGTGTGTTACGCCAGCTGCAAAAGGGTGATCTCATTAAGCGGGCGGTTCATGGAAATACGCCTCCGCTCAAAGTCAAGTACAGCATTACAAAAAAAGGTCTTGAGCTGATAGTTGCAAGCTCATCTCTAATCAAGTGGGCAATGCACGAAAAAAGACATGCCTCACAAATTACGGCTTGAAGTTTGTAAACTGTGACATTGGTCTTCTAATTTTGAGATTGCAGGGTTGGAAAAATATCATGTCTTATTAGATCCATATGATCTGCATCCTTGTCTGCAGAGATCAAAACAACATATTTGTCATGTAACGGCACTGCTATTCTTGCCACCCTTTCGTGTAGCGTAAGACTGAATGTTATCTTGCCAAAGCTTTTTTCATGCACTTTACGATTAAAGAATCGAGCCGATGCACGAATTAGCGAGGCCTGCCCTTCTGCATGAGGTGTCAGGGGCTCTATCTCCTGTCTGTGATCGGAGCAGACAATCGTGCCGTCGTCACGGCAGATTGCTGCTGACCTTATTTGGAAATTGGACTCGAGGAGTTTGCCGCAAAGCACCTTTGCTGAGTGGTATGAAAGGTATTGGTTTTGCGACAGCATATCATATGATAATATGAACTCTTCATAGTGCTTTGTTTGTTACAACCAAACAAACGTCTTGAGCGTGAGCAAGCGCTTGTTAGCCAATTCATGAGCTGACTCAGCAGAGTCAGTATAGAAAATATTTTTTATTTGGTTATAGTATATGAATACAGTTTTGGCTGGCAAAGGTAAAAGGAAGGCACTAGTTATTGGGGTCAGCGATTATCAAGATGAAAATCTTGAGAATCTTGATTTTTGTAAAAACGATGTAAGTGTTATATCCGAACTACTAAGAAAAAATGGTTATGACTTGCCTGAAAATAAAATATTGATTGGTAAAGTCAGTTATGGGGTAATGAAAAAAGCCATTATCAGTTTTTTCCGAGATAAAGATACCAATACAGATGACACACTACTTTTCTATTTTTCTGGGCATGGAGTTTTAGATGGATATGGTGGGAGGTTCTTTGCAAATACGCAAATTGATTCGCAATTACCGGAGGATAATGGGATACCATTTAGTTTTCTAACTGAACAAATGCAAAAAAGCCATTCATTCAAGAAAGTTGCAATTCTGGATTGTTGCTTTAGTGGGGATGCACTCGCACCACTTACCGGTAAATCAGGTTCAAAGGGGGCAGAAGAAGCAGAGAAACGTGGCCATGAGGCACTACGTAAAGAATTCGAGGGGAGTGAAGGAAACTGTATACTGGCATCTTCACTTTCGAATGAGCTTTCATACAAATTACCAGACAAACCATTCAGCGCTTTTAGTTATTATGTCATAGAAGGCCTCAAAGGCGCGGTTGGTGCATATGATGAAGATTTCTGTGTTACGCCATCAAAACTAAACGAGTATGTTTTTTCACAATTAAAGCAAAGACATGGATTAGTACAGAAACCAATTTCCAACTTGTCAGTTGCTGGTAAGATTGTTTTAGCAGAGATAGAGAGACCAAAAGAAGAGAGAATTATAGACGTCAGTGATTTGTTAAAACGTGAACTCGAAAAACACAGCGCAACAATAACAGCCCTAACAAAAGAAATAGAATTATTAAAGTCGCAAAGGGAGACAACAAAAGAACAAATTTCTTCCGCCGATCTGGAAAAACTTCACAACCAGATAGTTGAGCCTTGGGCATAATTCCCTCTCAATTTTACTGATCTGATAAATCAATTTGA
>CAZLSK010000036.1:0-11585 GCA_964562075.1 uncultured Candidatus Nitrosotenuis sp. | reverse complement strand
ATCAAATCGATTTTCTGCTCAATCAACGTTTGTTCATCGAACTTTTCTTTTACTTTTAGCAGATTAGTTTGTGATATGGTGTAGGATGAGTCGTGCTCTAGTACAGAATTGTAAATCTCAATTGCCTCTTCAAGCTCACCTGTCTCTGCTAAAATGTTTGCTTTATTATTCAATGCAGCAAGGTAAGTAGGATCCATCTCAAGTGCCAAATCGTAATGAGCTATTGCTGCATCAAGTTCTCCAAGCTTGCCTAAGGCGATGCCCTTATTTGTGATAACTTCAACATTGGTTGGATCTTCAATTAATGATTGATCAAAATAAGAAATTGCTTGATCATATTTACATAATCTCATCAAGGCAGGTCCCATTCCATCATAGTATGCAAGAGAATCAAGGTATTCGCTTGTATCACAACTCAAGTTGATCTCATTTAACATCTCTCCAAATTCCACATTTTCAACTGTAAGATTGTCTGAATCATTATCCGGCTTTTTGATTTCAGGGGTTGTCTCAATGTTAGCAATAGTCTGCTGTTTTACATTTTGCTCCGCTACTGCTTGAGGATGGTTAATACTCTGTTTTGGCTGGTCATCTGTCGTCTTTATAGTGGTTGTTATGGGGTGAGAAACAGGATTCTTAATTTCTTTATTTTCTCTTTTGATTGGTTGTGAATCCTCAGAGGAAGATGGTGATATCGCAACAAATTCAAAATTCGTGACATATTTTGAGTCGTCATAATGAGCCTTTACGGAGTATGTGCCGGGAATCTTAAAATTGATTCCATTTTTTGCTAAAAAAGAAACGCTGAATTCTAAATCTGGGCTTATTTGTGAGGTGTAAAACCCCGCTGGCATACCGTTTGGATCGTATATGCCGACTAAAATGGTCGGATCGGCTATTGCAGAAACCATGCCAGAAATCTCAATGAAATCATTATCTTGATATGATTCCTTGTCAGTTATGAGAAAAATCACTTCGGGTATCACCTCAGAGGCTGGAAATTCCTGTGGAATCTGAGTAGATATTATTTCAAACGATATTTGCTCTGTATTTTTTCCATAATCAAAATCTATCAAGTAAATTCCTGACTTATCATAAAATGGTGAATCAAGAGAAATCGTTTTCGAAAAGCTATCATCATCTTGGAGTTCTATGGTATTTGCAGAAAGTATTGTGCCGTCTGGATCATAGATGCTCATTGCAATTACTGGCATCTTTCGTTCCATGATATGGCCTGTTACCGATAACGATTCACCCGTTGAATATTGCATCTTGTCGGTTTCAACTAAAACCCAACTTTCATCTGCAAAGACAGGCGTGGAAACAAAAACAATCAAGATCGCAATGAGCAACCATTGCTTTATGATGCTCAATTCAGTTCTGCATACGTAGTTTTGTATTTAATAAAATCGTAGAATTTGTACTTGTACCTTTTAAGCAATCAAAATCGCAAGTAAACCAAAGGTAATTGGAATCATGGTTTTAGCTTATGCCCTAAATAATAGTACAAAGATACTGGTATACCGCAGGCGACAAAAATTCAAAAGACTTATTCTCTCCATAAGATGATGCTTTTTTCTTGAACAGTATGCTCTTAGTCGGTATCGTGGCAAGTCTGGCTTGCGTTTTTATGCTTGGTCAAAACGCTTTTGGCTTTGAGCAAAAAACGTCATTTTCAAAATTCTCATTGGTAACGTTAGCGGGATGTACCACTCATTATCTTGTAGAAAACTGCGATACTTCACAAAATACCATCAAACGAGTCAAAAGTACCACAATAAACTTGACTGAAACCCTAAGTGTTGACACTAAGGACAAAAAACCAAAGGATGCAAAACAGACAAAAGAGAAGAAATCGGAAAAAACAACAGAGAAGACCAAAAAATCAGATGATAAAAAGAAGAAAATAAAAGAACTCAAAGAGAAACTTAAAAAAATTAAAGAAAAATCAAAAACAAACACCGATAAACAAAAAACAAATCAAAGCACAATAAAAAACTCGACAAGCAACATAAAATAAGAAAAATGACTAGTTAGTTGCAGAGCTGTATCTTGATAATACGAAACGCAAAACCAAATGACAAAAAGCCAATCCTATCTTTTTGTAAAAACACATTTCGATGGGGGGACTACATTGCAAATGTCTGGGATTATTGGCTTTCAAAGAAGTATCTTTTCGTCATACAGTTAGACGGTAAACCGATTGGAATCTGCAACGCCTCTTTTTCAAGAAAACAGGTTTGGGTTGAGGGCATTAGAATTAATCCAGATTTCCGGAGGAAGGGTTATGCACGCCAGCTTGTTCTAAAGGTAGAAGCACTTGCAAACAAAAAGAAACGAAAAACATCAAGAATGATTATCGCACAATGGAATAAAAAATCCCTCAATCTAGCAAAATCACTGGACTATCAGATCGAAGATGGGTGGTGGTTATACAACCTAAAACCAGAAAAACAAACCTCAAAAGCACAAATCATTTCTAGGACAAAATGTCTTGAAAACCTTCTCTGCTCATCTACTTACTCGGAATCATGGAAATGGCTTCCATTGGATAAAACGGCGCTTGAAAGTCTAGCCAAAAAGGGTAGAATAATAGCATATTCACAAAATAAAAAACCAAAAGCAGCAGTTGGCATCTGGAACAAGTCAGAAATAGACAAAGATGTCTTACAGTTAGGATTTCTAAACGGCACAAGAGCTGGCATGAAGGAAATATTACGTTTTATGCAAAATAAAGCCTATGTACAAAAATCCAAAAGAATCCAAGTACTTGTACAACAAAGAATTGATCTTAAAATGAAAGAGTTGGATAAAAGAATGCTTTTCTGCCTTATGAAAAAGAACCTCTAAAATTAACTAACAGCTAACCCCAAATCAACACCAAATCAATGAGATCGTTGATAAGTCATTATTACTAAATTATACCATGATTGCCAAATTCACCACGTCGTGTGTGGCTTGTGGAGAAAAAATTGCGCCAGGAAAACAAATAACAAAAAATGAGCAAGGTCAATGGGTACACAAACATTGCGCACAGGAATCAGAGCGACTGCTATGATTTTCTATAATTCTAAATCATTTTATTGATAGAGTGCATATCAATTTACATTGATTGAAAACGAGAATACCTGGGCACGGGCAATGCAGAATAACAACACAGAAGAGTTTCACAAAAAATTTGATCAAGCGATGGAATCACTACAAAAAGAGCTAGGCAAGACTTATCCACTTATAATTGGAGGCAAGGAGGTCTGGACGGATAATTATTTTGAGGTAAAGTCGCCTGCCGATACAAAAATCGTATTTGCCAAGTTTCCACTTGCAACCAAAGAAGAAACTGAACATGCCATCAAGGCTGCAAAAGAAGCGTTTTTGGATTGGGGTCAGACTCCCTATCAGCATAGGGTAGGGCTTTTTAGAGAAATTGCAAGCCAGTTTTCTGCACAAAAATTTACCTTGGCCGCAATTGTAAGTATAGAAAACGGAAAAAACCGGCTTGAGGCAATGGGCGAAGTTGATGAGATGATTGACTTTCTTAGGTTTTATGCGGACCAGCTTGAATCCAACCAAGGATTCGTCAAACCAACAAAGAGTGCAAATCCAAACGAGAAAACACAGAGTGTTCTGAAACCATATGGTGTGTGGGGAATAATATCTCCATTCAACTTTCCTTCAGCTATTGCAATTGGAATGAGTAGCGGCGCATTAATTACCGCAAACACAGTAGTTCTCAAACCCGCAAGTGACACACCTCTTTCCTCCTTCCAGTTTGTACAAGCTATTTACCACAAGGTTCCAGCAGGTGCAATAAATTTTGTTAGTGGAAAGGGGTCAGTGGTAGGTTCGACAATAATTGAAAGCCCCTTGACCAGCGGTATCGCATTTACGGGATCAAAAGAGGTAGGACTATCAGGATATAGGATCTTTACACGCGAAGCACCAAAACCGTTTATCTCAGAAATGGGAGGGAAAAACCCAGTTATAGTAACTGAATCAGCCGATCTTGAAAAGGCAACAGACGGAGTACTACGAGCTGCATTTGGATATGGTGGACAAAAGTGTAGCGCATGTTCCAGAGTCTATGTTCAAAAAAATATCTCAAATCAATTCATGGAAAAACTAGTCTCGAAGACACAAAAAATCAAGATCGGTTTGCCATGGGAAAAGGATACTTATCTTGGCCCCGTCATTAATGAAGCTGCAAAAAAGAAATTCGAAAACGCCGTAGAGCTTGCAAAAAGGGATGGTAAGATAGTCTATGGTGGTTCTGTTTTAAATGACGGCATATACAAGAACGGCTATTTTGTTCAACCAACAATAGTAACAAACCTACCACAAAATCATAAACTGATAAAAGAGGAATTGTTTTTGCCGTTCCTATGCGTTCAAGAGTATGAGGATTTCAATGATGCTATAAGGCAAGCAAATGACTCAGAATACGGCCTTACCGCAGGCATATTTAGCCAGAATAAAAAGGAAGTAGACGAATTTTTCTCAAAAATCGAGGCTGGAGTAACCTATGCAAACAGAGCACAAAGTGCAACTACCGGTGCGATGGTTCAAGCACAACCCTTTGTTGGTTGGAAAAACTCTGGCATCTCAGGCAAAGGAGCAGGTGGCGCATATTACCTAACACAATTTTTACGAGAGCAAACCCAAACAATCTGCAACGAAGGCTAGTTTTTACAAAAACAACATTGGTATTTTTATAATTTGAATCTGTAAAGCGGATTGTGTATTCTAATATCTCACAGATGAACTTTGAGCTAACGCAAAAACAGAAAAATTTTCTGAACCAAGTGGATAAGGTTTGTCGTTCAATTCGCAGTTCTGAAGAAAAGTGTTACCTACAAGAAAAACTTAACCAAGCAATAATTCCAGAGTTTGGTAAAATTGGAATGCTAGGATGCCCAATATCAAAAAAATATGGTGGCCTAGGACTTGATATTCTTACATACGCACTTGCATTAGAAAGAATTGGGCAAGAAGGAAATTCACTCAGAACATTTTTTTCTGCACATATTTCAATTGGCCAAATGGTTTTGCAAGGATGGGCAAATGAAGAACAAAAAAAGCAATATCTTCCAAAAACAACAACTGGAAAATCCGTCATGGGATTTGCATTGACTGAGCCAGCTGCGGGAAGCGATCCCGCATCAATGCAAACAAAATTTGAGGAAGGAAGAGAGAACTTTATCATAAAAGGAAAAAAACATTGGGTTGGGAATGGCACATTTGCTAAACTCATCACCACTTTTGCTAAAGGACCTGACGGAAAAATCTCTTCTTTTATCGTAGATACAGATTTGCCAGGACTACAAATAAAAGAAATCAAAAACAAGGTAGGTCTTCTTACTGTCAAAAACGCAGAAATCAGCTTCGAAAACTGTCCTGTCCCAAAAAAGAATCTACTTGGGCAAAGGGGACAAGGACTAAGCATAGCGTACAGTGCACTAATTGATGGAAGAATGAGCGTCGCTGCAGGCGCAGTAGGCGTGATGAAAGACTGCCTTGCAGAATCCATTTTATATACAAAGAAGCGCCATCAGCACGGCGAGCTGCTTGCCAAAAAACAACTTATTCAACAACACGTTGCACAAATGGCAATTCAGACTGAAAGCTCACGTTGGCTCGTTTATCGAACTGCTATTGCAAGACAAAAACTACATGATTATGTAGAAAAGTTCAAACAAAAAACCAAAAACTGGCAAGAAAAACTTTCTAGAAATAACAAGCAATATTCAACATTTAGAGCAGAAGCTGATAATCTAGCCGCACTTGCAAAGTTTCATGCAAGTAACTCTGCATTTGATTGTGCAAATAGAGCTGTTCAAATTTTTGGTTCAGAAGGATACAAAAAGACAACAAGAGTTGCAAGACATTTTCTAGACTCCAGAGCTATCACAATTTACGAAGGATCAAATGAATTTCTTGAAATGAAGATAGCAGCTCTTCAGTTAGGTGTTCAGTACAAAGCTTATTGTGCTGCAGAACATGCTTCCTGCATAATGGAAATTCCCTCATCGATCTGATCCTCATTAATTATCAGCGGAGGAATAATTCGCATTGCCTTTTGTCCTGCTCCGAGTGCCAGCAAACCCCGTCTGAACATACTTAATAAAATTTTGTCACGTTTTTCTTTTGTCTCACATTCTATCCCAATCATTAAACCTAAACCGCGAACATCGACGATTCCTTTTTTTCCAATCGTCTCGGCGAATCCATTCTTTAGAAGAATGCCCATCTTAGTAGCATTTTCTAAAAGCTTATCTCGCTTTATTACCTCAATTATCTTTGATCCAACCGCCATGTCGATCCTTGCACCTCCTCCCCACGTACTTGAAATGACACCTTTTTCTGAAGGTTCTAACTTTTTGTCAAAACCCGTAGCCCCAACTTGTAATGCCTTTGCCATGCTCATTATGTCTGGTTTTACGTCATAATGCTCAAAGGCCCACCACTTTCCAGTGTGGCCAAGACCGGATTGAACCTCATCTAAAATTAAGGGTACGTCATATTTATCGGCAAGTTTTCGAAGATTTTTGATGAATTGCTTGCTTGCAACATAATAACCACCTTCTCCTTGAATAACTTCGCTTAGAATAAAGGCAACTTTGTTTTCTTTGAGAATCTTTTCTGCCGCCTCAATTTCAGGGTCATTATCGGTAGTACAAAACTTGATGCGTAAGACTGGTAACTCTGGAAAATTAAATTTATGGATTGGTTTACTAGAAGTGAATGTCAAAGCTCCAAGAGTTCTTCCATGAAATGCATTGTTGCACGAAATCCCAATAAGTGGACCCATCTGTCGGTAAGCAATCTTTATGGCATTTTCAACAGCTTCTGCGCCGCTGTTTATAAAAAAAACTTTAAAGTTTTGTGGCAAGATTGCAAGTAATTTCTTAGCAAGTTCAGCGTGTTCATGCGAGTAAAAGTCCTGGCCTGCTATCTTATGTGCTCCATTTGTAGAATATTCCTTTAAAACATTCAAAATCTCAGGGTGAGAATATCCAAGGGGGCAGGCCCCCACACTGGAAGCAAAATCCAAGTATTCGTTTCCATCAACATCTTCTATGATACAATCATGCCCGCCCTTGATCACAAGAGGATACATGAATGTAGAATCATAGGTGGTAGCTTTCATAGAGTCTATAATTTTGGTAGCATTTGGACCTGGTGGCGGAACTACGATACGATGTTTCATGTTGTATGTGGCGTATCATAAAATAAAAACGAGATCATAACCTGCAAATATTACTGATTTAATAGGTACCGCTAGTAGACAATTATTTTCTTGCTTTTAGGTATGATCCTACTTTAACAATAATCATGGTTGGTGCAACAAAATAGATGCCCATATTTAACAAAATAATCCCAATACCATACCCAAGCATTTGCTGATTCGAACTAATTTCAACATAATTCAATAACGATAAAGTCCACAACATTGGCTCCAAGGTTAGCCTCATAACTTGCTTGAGGGCTGGATTTTGTCTTTCCCAATCTGCTACAGTAGGGCTAAATGAATAATAGAATCGGTTGAATTCGGTCACGAATGCAACACCAGAATCCGTTTCCAAGATGACACTATCTCGTAGTTCCCTGAGCAGCTGTACTTGAGATGAAAGTTCTGTTCCATATGCAGCGGTTGCAATTAAGCAGCCACCCCAAAACCCAAAGACTTTGAATCAAAAACCTCTTGTGCAAACGAAGGAATTGGATTAAGAAGAAAAAATACTCCAAAAAGGGCACCAATCGTTAGCCCATTCAAATATAATTCACGTAAATCTCTGCTCTATTTGCTTTCTGATAAACTTTGAGATTCTAAGCTTCGTTAGGCGTCTGGTGCTTACGATCTTACCGTCTTTATAGACAAGTACTATCTCGTTTAGTTCCGGATTGTTTTGATATTTAGCACCAACATCATTTGCTACTATCATATCAGCATCTGCTTCTCTAAGCTTTCTAATCGCAGATCTAACTAGTTCTTTCTTGGAAACGTTTGTTTCTGCTTTGAACCCCACCAAGAAAACATCTTTTTGGAACTTTTTTATTTGATCGATGATCTTTGGAGCTTTTCGCAATTTTATAACAATATTCCTATTCGTGCTTTTAATTTTTGATTTGCTTGGTGTATTGACAGTATAGTCTGCTGCAGCAGCTGATAGAATTACAATATCGAATTTCTTTGCTCTCATTTTTCTCTTGACGGCGTTAAACATCTCATTTACTGTTTTTACAGATATTACTTGTGCGCCTTTTGGTGGTTCAGCAGCACCTGGACCGTACACCAATGTCACTTTTGCACCTGCAGAAATTAGCTCAGAAGCAAGCAAAACTCCTGTCTTACCAGTACTCTGATTTGTAATTACACGTACGGGATCGATGTGTTCTATTGTAGGACCTGCTGTAATCAATATCTGCTTTCCTGCAAGAACAGAAGAATATCCAAATTTTCGTAGAATGGTTTCTAAAACATCTTCGGGTTCAGCAGCTTTTGCCTTCCCCTCTATCATTTTTGGCGAAATAAACTCGATTTTGTTCTTCAAAAATTCAATATTTCGTAAGACGGCTACATTTTCATACATTGCCTTGTGCATTGCCAAGGCCATCAAAATTGGAATCTTGGCCCCGAATCCCACAGTCAAAACGGTAGAAACTGGAGTATCGTCAATTCCATTTGCAAGCTTACCAAGTGTATTTGCAGTTGCTGGGTATACGATGATCAGATCGGCCCTCTTATAGTCTGCTAAACGGATATGCTCAAGATCCCCCGTGAGCTTGGTGATTACCTCATTTCCTGTAGCCCACCTAAAATAATCTGGTTGTATTAGCTTTGTCACAGCCTGACTTGCTACGCAATTCACACTGGCGCCATGTCTCATCAAAAGTCTTGCAAGCTCGATTGCTTTGTATGCTGCAACACTTCCTGCAACACATAAAATAATTTTTTTGCCGGATAGCTCAGTACCATATGATTCAACAATATCCAAAGAGGGATGTTTTGATTTAGCTGCCAATTTCTGCCTTCAGTTTTTCAAACTCTACTTTATCCATTGAAAACCAGTGTTCTTTTGATGGGAATTTCCCCTCTTCGACATCAAGTTTGTAATCTGCTACCGCTTTTGTAATCTCATTCGACAGTGAGAGATACCGCTTGACAAATTTTGGTTTAAGTTTATCATACATTCCTAGAACATCATGAATTACTAACACCTGTCCATCACAAAATCTTCCAGAGCCAATACCAATTGTTGGAACGGTTATGGAATCTGAAATAATTTTTGATACTTCAGAAGTAACCATTTCAAGTGCAATACTAAACACACCAGCCTCTTCTAACGCCTTTGCGTCTTCAATTAAGGTCAATGCTGCATTTTTTGTCTTTGCTTGTACCCTGTAGCCCTGTGCTAGTGTAGTCGTCTGAGGCTGAAAGCCAATGTGTCCCATCACAGGGATGCCGGTTTCGACTATGGCACGAATAGTATCTACTACTATCTTGCCTCCTTCAAGCTTTACCGCATCAGCACCTGCTTTGATTAGTCGGCCTGAGTTTGCTATGGCGTCGCATATACTTGCCTGATATGACATGAAAGGCATATCGGCAACAACAAGAGCATTTTGTCTTGCACGACTTACAGCTTCAGTAAACATGACCATTTGATCCATTGTTACTGGAATCGTATTTTCATAACCTAACATTACCATTCCAGCACTGTCGCCAACAAGTAAAATATCAATACCAGCTTTGTCACATAATGATGCCATCGTATAGTCATATGCGGTAATTACAGAAATTTTCTTTCCTGCCTTCTTTTTGTCTACGATGTCTTTTACCGATTTATGCATAGTTTGCCCTCTTGATAAGGTGATCTTTTATCTCTACTATGGTTTGTGACAAATTTTTTTTATTGTCAAATCTTACTGTTGTAGGTTTTTCTTTTTGTATCTTTTTGTAAGAATCTACCAACTCTCTCATACCACGAACAACATTGTCCACTATAGTAATATCGGCAGTTTGTGCAGTTCTTGAGAGGGGATTTAGATCAAAGGTAATTACCTTTTTTCCTACCTTTTTTAATGCTAGAGTTCTGTCACCGTCCTCTAGTGGTACTAACACAACATCGGCAGCATAAATTCCGTCCTTATCAACCATCCTCCTTGCACTATCAAGACCAGAAAGTTTCATCAGGTTCCTTTTTTCAATACCTAGAATTTCTTTTGCTCCGTTTTTCTTAAGAGTTTTAAAGATAGCCTTCTTTCTTTTCTGACTTGCATAAAACAAATTAATCTCAATTTTTGCTCCTGACGCATCTGCCAACTCAATAATCTCTTTTGGGCACAGTCCCGCGATGTTGCCATTTACCGAAATTACGGGTCTTTTTGCCGAAACAAGCATGTTCACGGCAGCTTTTATTGCTTTTTTCGCCGTTTTTGAGGTCTTTTCACCTATCAAATAATCGAACGCTTCTCCTCTTCCATGTGCCATTAAACCTTCTTTTGCGACAAGACCCTTATCAAACGCATGAGCTAATTTTTCTCGTGTGTAAAGCGATTTTGCTCGCGGATGTGAATCGGGAACAGGTGATTTCGTCATTTAGCTAACGAGCCTTGCTCCAAGCTCGTCTATTTTTGACTTGATTATAATTCCATCATTGTACTTTTCTAAAACTCCTAGAACTTTTTCTTCCAAGATCTGTGGAATAAGTGCGAATATAGTTTCACCGAATAATGCTATGCCGCATTTTATTCCATGCCTCTTGAGATCTTCTATAACCATCCTCATCTTTGGTGTTATGATATTAACATAATCTGCAAATTCCACGGAATAATCATGGAACTGATCAATGTCTTTTGTTTGTACAAGCTTGTCAACCATCCTTCCACCAAGTCCATTAATTGATTGCAATCTATCTTTAAGAAATTGTTTTGTAGAAATTGCAGAAAAACAAATCATGATGGCAGTAAACGATTCGGCTTGAATCTTTTTAATCTGACCTATGCCAGGGGCCCCACCCTTTACTCGTATTTCAAAGCCGCCATGATATGATGCTAACACATCACCGAGTCCAGTCTGGCAGATCACTTCAGCGGTGTGCGCAATCTGCCCGAGGCGTTCTTTTGAAAAACTCATGCCAAATGCCTGATTTAGTGCAAATGCTAAAGAAAGTGCAACAGCAGCAGAACATCCAAGACCATAACCTACCGGAATTCTGATATCATGGTGCACTAAAATGAAATAATTTCCTTGCACATGTTTTAGAAATTCTTTTATGACAAATTCTGAAACCTGTGTATTGTCAGCCTGGTATCCACTCACTTTTATCGAATAATTGGTGTAGTCTGCATCTTGGATCTCGACCGTTGTTGTGACTCCGGTTTGAATTGAAAATCCTGCACCAAGTGAGCCCTGTAATTCTGGACTACCCGAGTCAAGCTCAGCTTTGAAGAATCCTGTAATGTGGGCTGGGCTAAAAGCAACACCTTTCATCTAATTCAAATTTAAATTCTAGCAAAAATATAAGAATATGTTTTAAATTACTTAAATTGATATAAATTGCCTAAATTTGTTAGAAGGTTACAAA
>CAZLSK010000035.1:0-11785 GCA_964562075.1 uncultured Candidatus Nitrosotenuis sp. | reverse complement strand
GTCAACTAATAGTTAAACCTGAAACTTAAATCGGATGCAAATGTTGCATGCGTTGTATTGTCCAAAGTTCGCATGACAAAAAACGGCATTGTTTGTTTCTCAAATGGTAGAACGGTAAATCTCGATCCTAGATTTGCAATGCCAGACAGGGTTAACTTTGTCTCACATGCTCATTCTGACCACCTCCCAAACAGAAAGGAAGGCCTGATCTTGGCAACACGAGAGACAAAAGAGATTGCAAACCTGCGAGGACACGACCTTACAAACCACGTGGAGCATCTGGATGATTTCAGGCTGTACGACTCTGGGCACATTCTTGGCTCAAGAGGAGTGATTTTTGATGACATATTCTATACCGGCGATATCTCAACACGCAATAGAGGATTTCTCTGCGGCGCAAGCATTCCAAAATGCAAGGTGCTCATAACCGAATGCACCTTTGGCAGGCCAGAGTTCGTATTTCCCCAAGTTGATGAGCTCGTAAAGAGAGTCAACGAGATAATTGCAGAAATGTATCACAAAGGAAAACCGGTTTTGCTTCTTGGCTATCAGCTTGGTAAGGCACAAACAATTTCCTATCTTTTTGGGCACTGGGAGCCATTGTACTATCACGACTCTGTCAAGGAAATGAACGACATTCACAGAAGACTTGGGATTCCGCTAAAGAAGGGCCTTGGCCACACAGAAGCGGAATCAAGCGGGCTTTTGGACAAAAAGCCTTGGGTTATGGTCTGCCCGCTTATGTCTGAAAACAATTCTTTCATAAAACAAATGAAATCAAGGTACGATGCTGTAACAATTGGCTTTTCAGGATGGGCAAAATCGCCATACATGTCGTACGGCCGAAAAAACGACTATTCAATCCCGCTAAGCGATCATTGCGATTACAACGAGCTTGTTGAGCTGGTAAAAAGATCTGGTGCAGAAAAGGTCTACACGGTTCATGGCTTTGTTGAAGAGTTTGCTAACTCGCTAACCGAAATGGGCTTTGATGCACAACCACTACGGGAAAGCTCCTTGGATGATTTTATCTAATTGAGAATCAGAACTATACTTAAATGCGAAATAAAATTCGTTCAATTTGATGTCTACTGAATCACTAAGAAAAGACCATGATCTTATAGAAAAGGCAATAAGAGCAATGGAGACAACACTACAGCTTCTAAAACAAGGAAAAACAATCCCGAAATCTATTCTTCTGCCAACAATTGATTTTTCAAAAAACTTTACCGATGTGTGCCACCACGGAAAAGAAGAGGAATCACTTTTTCCCGAGCTTGAAAAGCGCGGCTTTCCCCGCCACATGGGGCCGATTGCAGTAATGCTAATGGAGCATGAGATAACGCGTCAGATTGCTGACAGAATGGAGGAATCTACAAAAGAGTATCTAAACTCTGGCAACACCCAAAAGCTCATTGCAGACATTTCAGAGTACATAGAGCACGTAAGGCAGCACCTGTGGAAGGAAAATAACCGGCTTTTTGTGATGGCAGAGATGAGGCTCCAGGGAGAGGCGGATCAAATAACTAAAAGCCTCAACGATGTAGAGCGGCAAAAACTTGAAAGCCTTGGCAAGAACCGAACTGACTATGAAAAAATGATTTCGGATTTGGAACAAGATGTATCAAATTTGGACTGATGTTCAAAAATTAAAATAAAAATTTGAATTTGTGGATTTACTCCACATTTACCTTTCCTGTCATCCACGGGTGGACAATACAGAAGTAGTCGTATTCGCCTGCTTCGTCAAAGGTGTTCTCAAATGATGCACCTGCCATAATGATACTGCTATCAAATGCACCGTCTGGTCCGTCGGTTGGTGTCCCGCTGGTTACGGTGTGTGCTGCTGTGTCGTCATTTGACCAAGTAACTGTTCCGCCAACTCCTACTGTGACCTCTGCTGGTATGTAGCATTCGCTGGTTTCTTCACAACCCGGTACTGAGGATCCAGTTGGGATTGAAACGTCAGCTGACATTGGTGCAGCTTCCATTTCTTCTTCCATCATTGGTTCTTCCATTGCTGGCATTTCTTCCTCTACCATTTCTTCTTCCATTGCTGGCATCTCCTCTTCCATTGCTGGCATTTCTTCTTCCATTGGAGCCGGAGGTGGTGGAGGTATGCTAACTGCTGGCGCCGGACTTGGTGCTGCTCCCATGCCAGCAAGTGACATGGCAATTCCAATCAGCGCAGCAGTAAATCCTATTGCAAAAGCAATGCCGAATTTGTCTGCGGCTGTCATGTTGCATGTGACATTTAAAGACTAAATATGTCTATTGTTAGAACGGGTCACGTAAATTACACAGAACCCTAGAATGTAAAGGCGTCCTTTAGCATCAGATGCAGGTCTTCTTTTAGATGGTCATCGTTTAAGCTAATCCTGAGATTCTCAAGCAGCGTCTCAATTATGACGCACTGATTTTTTGAAAACTGGTAATAACATTCCAAGACATCTTCATACGATTTTACTTGTTTGTACATCTCCCAAAAGTTATCTGACATTATCTGATAATTATACAAAAAAATCCGGATCGGCTCTTGCACGGCCACTGACGAGTTATACCTTAACATGTTTACCAACAATTCCTCAAGTCTTGCGTCTAGGTTTGCCTCATAGATAGCCTTGTAAATGTTTGATACTGCCAGATCTGATACTCGGAATCAAAGCAAGATAAAACTATCCGCAGGCAAAGCTAACAGATGTTTACCGTACCAAGTCTCCAACTAAATGAATTTATGGAATCTGCTATCCCTGACCTTCGATTACGGTCAGAGTCATTGTACTTATGATGTTCTTTATCTTTCGAATCTTTGAGGTGATTACCTTTTCTAGGTCATGCTGCGAGTTTGCAACGACCTTGCAGACGACCTCGTAGTAACCAAACACGTCGTCTGCCTCCTTTACCTCGGGCAGATACTTGAGGTGCCTGATCACATAGTATGTTTCTGCTGGATCGCAGTGTATTATGATGTACGCACTTGGCATTATTCCTGTTCCTCGTTTACCATCATTGTTATGGCAGACTCGATGTTTTCAAGTTTTCTTAGCTTTTCAAGCACGATCTTGCGCAAAACATCGTCACTTTCGGCAGAAAGCTTGACTATGATGTCGTATATGCCAAACACTGACTGAACGTCATATGACTGCAGGGCTGCATTTTTGAGTACCGACTTGATTTTATTGATTATTTCAGCGTCGTGGTTAAGCTTTGCGTTTATCAAAAAATATGCAGTGGACATGGCTTACTCCTGCCCTTCTATTCCCATCAGAGTCAGTGTCGAGCGAATTTTGTCGATTTTTCGGATCTTCCACGTTATTATCTCACGCAGTTGCTCAACAGATGCCGTCTGTATCTTTGCGAGGATGTCGTAGGCACCAAAAACCCCTTTGACCTCCTTTACTCCGTCGAGTGGCTTTATCTGGTCTATCACCGCCTGCTCCGATCCAAGCTCACAGTTGATCAAAACATATGCAGTCGCCATTTACTTGACGCTCTCCGTGAGGATTTGTTGCTGTGACATAAAGCATCTTTGCATTAGACGTATATATTGTGAATTATAAAAAAACCAGACAAATGTTTACTTTAATAATTTATTACTAAATATCTTTTAGTTGAGTTTTGTTTTGGGCATGCGAAGCATCCTGTTGTACGCAACACCAAAGCGGTGGGCCTCGTCACGAGCAAATTGAAGTATCTGAAGAGATCTGCGGTCTTTTGCGATTATGATCGGTTCTTTTTTGCTCGGCAAAAAGATCTCTTCATTTTTTTTTGCCAAAGAGGCGCACGGAATGCTCAAGGCAAGGCTTTGTAGAGCAGACAGGGCTGCGCTGAGCTGCCCTTTGCCGCCATCAATTAAAACTAGGTCTGGCAGCTGAGCCTTTTCATTATCCAGTCTGAAATATCTGCGCTTTATTATCTCATTTATCATCGCAAAGTCATCCTGACCCTGTACTGTCTTTATTTTGAATCTGCGATAACCTGACTTGTCTGGCACGCCGTCCACAAATCTTGACATTGCTCCAACTGCATAATCTCTGCCGTGGTTTGAGATATCAAAGCATTCTATTATTGAGGGAACCTCTGGCAGGCCAAGGGTGTCTTTTAGCTCCACAAGTCCCGGCTCGGCACCTCTTGATTGTATTATCTCAATGTTTTTGAGGATTAGCTCTAGCATCTCCTTTCTTTTGCCTCCTGCTGGCATCATTATCTTGACTGGGTAGCCAGCAGCCTTTGAAAACATCTGCTCAAGGAGTTTGGAATTTTCTGGCATCTCGTTTACCACAATGAAGGGTGGAATCTGGTTTGTCGTGTAATACTGGAACAAAAAATTAGAAAACGAATTGTCGCCAACAAGATCAAATGAAAACTTGTTGCTGTCGCGGATGACGCCGCTTATTTTTTTAAACGTCATGATCTGAGCGGACTGATCAAGTATTCTGATTCCAAAATATTCCTCGTTTGGGCCAGAGACGTTTTCCATCTTTTGCTTGGTTTTGAGGCTTGTGAGGCGTACAAGTGTGTCGCGGATCTCGGCTGCACGCTCAAAGTGGAGCCTTTCGGAGGCATCCTTCATCTCGGATTCAAGGTGTTTAGAAAAGGTCTGCAGGTCTCTGCCCCTTAAAATAGCCTCAAGATCCGAAACGTGTTTTTGGTATCTGGTTTGGGCATCTTTGAACTCGCAAGGTGCCTCGCAGTTGCCGAGGTGATACTCAAGACATGCTTTTTTTGGCAACCTCTTGCAGATTCTGATCTGAAAGGTCTTTCTCAAAGAACCAATCGTTAGCAGCTTTGAGCTCCCGGAGGTAAATGGGCCGTAAATCTTGCCGCCGCCCAAGAACTTGCCAGCCCTAGTTCTTCGCGCAACTAAAAGCCGAGGAAATTTTTCATCTGTTAGTCGGAGGTAGGTATACCGTTGTTGGTCCTTTAGCTCTATGTTAAAGACAGGTCTGTACTGTTTGATCATGTTTGATTCAAGCAAGAACGCCTCACTTTCATTGTCTGTTAGTATGAACTCGATGTCGTCTATTTTGTCAACAAGTTTTTGTGTTTTGTAGTTTTGATTTTTTACAAAGTACGACCTTACGCGGTTTTTGAGATTCTTTGCCTTGCCAATGTAGATTATCTTGCCATCGCTATCCTTCATTAGGTAAATTCCAGAATGCGACGGAATTGCAATTTTCTTTATGTCTAGAGTCAATTTGATAAAATCTTTTTGAGGTACTGTCCTGTATAGCTCTTTGGATTGTTTGCCACATCGAGTGGTGTGCCGTGGGCTACCATCTGGCCTCCCTTGTCTCCACCCTCCGGTCCCAAGTCGATTATCCAGTCGGAATTTTTGATAATGTCCATGTTGTGTTCTATTACCACGACGGTATTTCCCAAATTAACTAGCCTGTTTAGAACATCGATTAGCTTTTGGACGTCTGCAAAATGAAGGCCTGTGGTTGGCTCATCGAGGATATAGAGAGTCTTGCCTGTGTCTCGCTTTGAAAGCTCAGATGCAAGCTTGACTCGCTGCGCCTCGCCGCCAGACAAGGTAGTAGATGACTGGCCAAGCTTGATGTAGCCAAGACCAACATCGTAAATCGTCTGAAGAATTCGCCTTATTTTTGGAATGTTTTCAAAAAACTCTAGTGCTTCTTCTACTGTCATGTCCAAGACATCGGCAATGTTTTTGCCCTTGTACAAAACAGAAAGCGTCTCAGAGTTGTAGCGTTTGCCTTTGCACTCATCGCATCTTACGTAAACGTCAGATAGAAACTGCATTTCGATCTTTTTGACGCCGTCGCCTTCACACGCAAAACATCTGCCGTCTGCGACATTAAATGAGAACTGGCCTGGGGTGTAGCCTCGCTCTTTTGAAAGCTCGGTTCCTGCAAACAAATCTCGAATAGGTGTGAAGACTCCAATATAGGTGGCAGGATTTGAGCGGGGAGTTCTTCCTATTGGTGATTGGTCTATTGCAATGACCTTGTCGATGTTTTCTGCGCCTTCGATTGCCTTGTGTTTTCCTGGCCTCTCATTTGTCTTGTAAAAATGGGCGGCAAGTGCCTTTAGCAAAATCTCATTGACCAGAGTCGACTTGCCGGAGCCGGAGACTCCTGTTACGGTGATCAAAAATCCGAGCGGCAGCTCCACCGTTATGTTTTTGAGATTGTTTTCTGCAGCGCCTTTTATCACGAGCTTGCCTTTTTGATTGCGGGTTTTTTCTGAAAGCTTGATGCGGTCTTTGTTTTTGAGATAATCGCCTGTTACAGATTTGTGATTGTTAAGTATCTGCTCAACTGTTCCCTCAAAAACTACGTTTCCGCCATGGATTCCAGCACCTGGTCCCAAGTCGACTATCCAGTCGGAATTTTTGATTACCTCTTCGTCGTGTTCGACTACGATGATTGTGTTGCCCAAGTCTCGAAGCTTGACAAGCGTTTTGATTAGTCGACTGTTGTCTCGCTGGTGTAGTCCAATGGTTGGCTCATCGAGCACATACAAGACGCCAGTTAGATTTGAGCCGATCTGGGTCGCAAGCCTAATTCTTTGCGACTCGCCCCCAGAAAGAGTGGAGCTCCGTCTGTTTAATGTCAGGTAGTTGAGGCCAACATTTCTTAGAAACTCGAGTCGCTCCGTTATCTCTTTGAGGACGTCTCTTGCAATGTACCGCTCGGTTTCCGTGAGGTGGATATTTTTGAAAAACTCGTAGCAATCATCAACTGATAGGTCGCATATTTCGCTTATCCCAATTCCATTTACCTTTACTGCCAAGGCCTCCGGCTTTAGCTTTTTTCCGTTGCAGACGTTGCATGGAATGTCTCGCATAAACTGCTTGAGCCATTCCCGCTTTGATTCCGAATCCGTTTCCATAAAGATGCGATGCAAGTTATTAAGAACGCCTTCAAAGGAATTGGTGTACTGCCAATACGAATCGGTAGTTTGTGACTCGTACTGAAAGTTAATCATCTGTTCGGTTCCATTCAGTATTACGCCAAGCTGTGCAGGCTTGAGCTTGTTAATTGGCGTCATCAGATCAAAGCCAAACTTTTTGCCGACTGCTCTAAGCTCCTGCTTTCTAAACGATGAAAACCTGCCATTCCATGGAACTATTGCCCCGTCAAGAATCGACTTTGCCTTGTCAGGTATTACCAGATCAGGGTCAAACTCCATTTTGACACCAAGCCCATTGCATGCCTTGCATGACCCAAACGGAGAGTTAAACGAAAATGTCCTTGGCTCTATTTCGCCAATTGTTATTCCGCAGTATGGACATGCATTGTTTTGCGAAAACATTTTTTCCTCCTTGTCGGCTGCAATCAGAACCGAGCCTTTTGCGGCCTTGATTGCGGTCTGAACTGTCTCAAAGAGCCTGCTTTTTTCTGCCTTGGTTGCCTTGAGTCTATCCACAACAATCTCTATGTGGTGCCACTTTTGCCTATCGAGTGCTGGAATCTCATCTTCCAACAGAATGACTTGGCCGTCGACGCGCGCACGCGAGTAGCCATCTTTTTTTATCTGCTCAAAGAGCTTTTCGTACGTTCCTTTTTTTCTTTGGATGAGGGGGGCCAAAACCAGAATCTGTTTTTCATCAAAATCCTTAAAGACAGACTCGCATATCGACTCTATCGACTGATTTGAGATCTTTCTGCCACACTTGGTGCAGTGAGGAATTCCAATTCTTGCATAAAGAAGTCTGAGATAGTCATAGATCTCAGTTGTGGTGCCAACGGTAGATCGAGGGTTCTTTGATGTGGTCTTTTGCTGAATCGAAATGGCTGGAGAAAGGCCTTCGATGGAATCGACATCTGGCTTGTCCATCATCTCTAAAAATTGCCTTGCATACGCCGATAGCGACTCGACGTACCTTCTTTGCCCTTCTGCGTAAATAGTATCAAATGCAAGTGTGGACTTGCCAGAACCAGAAAGCCCAGAAATAACTACAAGCCTGTTTTTTGGAATGTCCAAATTCAGATTCTTTAAGTTGTGGTGCCTTGCACCGCGGATCTTTAGTTTATCGTACATTTTTCTTTTCCAATTCGATTTGAATTCGCCTCAGTCTGTTCCTGCACTCTATTGCTTTCTCAAAGTCTAGGTCTTCTGCATATTTTTTCATTTGCGCTTCTATCTCAATTGACTCACGGTTAAGATCGTGTGAAGTTTTGTTTTTAATATCATCTAGCGTTGTGACCTGCTCTGGAATCGATTTGATGATTGTGCGCGGAGTTATCTTGTGCGCTTTGTTGTAGTCCAGCTGCCTTTGCCTTCTTCTGTTTGTTTCCTCAATTGCTTCACGCATTGATTTTGTAGTGTTGTCGGCATAAAGGATGACAGATCCGTCTGCGTTTCTTGCAGCACGCCCAAAAGTCTGAATGAGGCTGGTATAGTTTCGCAAAAAGCCCTCCTTGTCTGCGTCAAGGATTGCAACGAGGGCAACTTCGGGAATGTCAAGGCCTTCTCTTAGCAGGTTTATTCCTACGAGGACATCAAAGTCGCCAAGCCTAAGCTGCCTTATCAGCTCGGTTCGCTGGAGACCTTCAATTTCGGAGTGGAGGTATCTGACTTTGATCTCTTTTTTTGATAGGTATTCAGCCAAGTCTTCTGCCATTCTTTTGGTAAGTGTTGTTACCAAAACGCGCTGGTTGTTTTGTGCCCTTTTTTGTATTTCGGAAATTAGATCATCCATTTGGTTTTTTGTTGGCCGCACCTCGACTTGGGGGTCGACAAGTCCCGTTGGCCTGACAAGCTGCTCTGCAATCTGATACGACAGATTTTTTTCATATTCGCCTGGAGTTGCAGAAACAAAGATGCAGTTTTTGATGTATTGTTCAAACTCTTCGTACTTGAGTGGTCTGTTATCAAATGCACTTGGCAGCCTAAAACCGTAATCTACGAGTGCCTTTTTTCTTGTGTAGTCGCCACCATACATTCCGTGAAGCTGTGGAATTGTTACGTGGGATTCGTCAATTACAAGCAAAAAGTCCTCCCCAAAAAAATCCAATAGGCAAAACGCCTTCTGACCCGGCGCCCTCCCATCAAAGTGGCGCGAGTAGTTTTCAATTCCAGAGCAGTAGCCAAGCTCTTCAATCATCTCAAGGTCGAACTTGGTTCTCATCTCAAGTCTTTGCCTCTCAAGCTCGTTTAGCTGCGGCAGTCTCTGCTTGAGCTCCTCTCTTATTGAGCGGATTGCGCGTGAGCGAACATCGTTTGCTACAAGGTAGTGCTTTGCCGGAAATATCTTGATAGAGTTTAGCCTGCGTTTTTCTTTTAGTGAGACGTAGTCAAGAACCGTTATCTTTTCAATCTCATCTCCAAAAAGTGAGATTCTGATAATGTCCTCTGAATAGGCAGGAACTATGTCAATTGTGTCGCCTTTGACTCTAAAGTTGCCTGGCACAAGCTCCAAGTCATTTCTTTCATATCGTGCGTCTACGAATTTTTTTATCAGCTCAGTTCGGCTGTATTGGCTGCCTGCTGTGACTGTAGTTGCCATCTCCTCCCAGTCCTTGGGCGAGCCAAGAGAGTAGATGCACGAAACGGTTGCCACAATTATTGTCGGCTCACCAGAAAGAAGCATCGCCGTTGCCTCGAGTCGCATCTTTTCAATCTTTTCGTTTATCTCCGTGTCCTTTTCGATGTAGGTGTCTGTCTGGGGAATGTAGCTTTCAGGCTGGTAGTAATCGTAATAACTGACAAAATAACCGACATTGTTCTTTGGAAAAAATTGTTTTAGCTCAGAATACAGCTGTGCAGCCAAGGTTTTGTTGTGCGAAATTACCAGTGTGTTTTTGCCTGTTTTTGCAATCGCATTTGCAATGGTAAAGGTTTTGCCGCTGCCTGTTACGCCAAGAAGTGTCTGTATCTTCCTTTTTTTGACTCCTTCTGCCAGCTTTGCGATAGCTTGCGGCTGATCGCCGGTCGGACCAAACTCCGATACGAGCTGAAATGTCTGTATCTGTTGCAACAGATCCGATCGTAGTAATCGAAATTTAAAGCAATGCAGCAGCTGGTATTATACACTCGGTTACTTGTGTATTCACCAGAGCGGCTCGTCTACCAGTTTTAGATCATTTCCAGCAATCTCAAAGCCCATGATTTTGAGGGTTTCTTTTGCCGTTGGAGAATTTCTAGTTAGGATTTTTTTTGCAAGGTTGGTTCTTGCTACTGTGTTCATGTGCTGGCCTATCTTGTACTTGCCATGCATTGTTTTTGGTGCGACCTTGATTATTGCAACCTCGTCTACTACTGCCATGTCTGGCGCAATTTTTTCATAACCTCCTTCTGGTTGGTATTTTTCCATAAGGCCGTTTAACGCAACTGTTTTTTCGTGTCTGTCTTCAACTATTGTGCCTGCACCCTTGATTACTACGCTAATATACAGAGTATCTGCTTGCGACGCATCTGTCGGGTGCGTAAAATAAGAAGGCAAAAACTCTAGCTCCCTGTCCACTTCAAAGCCGACTTTGCTGTTTGCCCTAATGTTGTCAAGCTTTTCGCCTCTTGTGTGCGAGTGCATGTATATTGCATCATTTAGGAAGACAAAGTTCATTGGAATGATCTGAGGGTAACCTTGACTGTCAATTGAGCAGATTCTTCCAACGTGCTCTGAGTTGAGAAACTCAATTACTTTCTGTCTTGATTTTATCTCCAGCCTTCCTAGGAGCTGCATGGTAAAAATTGGATTTCTACCTAATTAAGTCAATCATTTTTTGGAAATTATGCTTGGGGCAAAAACACTCTCCAGGCATCGGTACAGGTGTTGTTGGTATGGCAGAGTTGCACTCTACTAAAACAAAGAATCGATTTTTAAGATAAAACACTTGTGTAGGAATGATCTGAAGTCATGTTTCTGACCATTCATAAATAGAAAATGCAAGTCCTTCTTCTTTTGGTTCATCTACTATCTTTTTTTCAAACACAAAGCGGTAGATGATGCTATCGTCATTTACGATGTCAAGGCCGGCCTCCTTGCTTGTACCAATTTCTTTTGATAAGACGTTGAGCAGGACGTTTGAGAGGCTGTCAAGATCTTTTTTTGCATGTGAAGAATTTTTTTGCAGAAAAAAAGTTACATTTATTGAAAGTGGTTTTCCTGCACAACGCTTTCTGACATTTGAAATGTTTTTTCCAAGCTTTGTTTCAATTGCTTCGCGAATCTTTTTTTTATCCTCTTTTACATTTCTGCCG
Source organism: uncultured Candidatus Nitrosotenuis sp. (assembly GCA_964562075.1). GTDB lineage: Archaea > Thermoproteota > Nitrososphaeria > Nitrososphaerales > Nitrosopumilaceae > Nitrosotenuis. The sequence goes on along the minus strand of CAZLSK010000035.1, from coordinate 613 downwards.
GCAGTAGCAGGTACAAATCCTCTGACCTGAACGTTTTGTAACAATACATCGCCCTTCATGAAGTCTCTGAAAATGGTGTGAATTTAAGCTACAGGTGCAAACAAAATATGATCTGTGAGTCTGTCTTTTTGGATTCAGAACTTGATTGGCCTTTGCTTAAAGTAAACTAGTGTTTCGTTGGCACCATCTAGCAGCCTCTCTACGCCTGGCGTCTCAGCCCTGTTTTCAGAAATCTTCTTTTTTAAGACGTTAAGGTAATGCATGTTTTGCTTGAGCAGTTTGGCTCTTTTGGTTTTTGACAGCTCTGACTCTTTTAACACTTTGAGATTTGCCGAAATCTCGCATAACTTGATTAAAATAGAGTGCCAAGGCGCGCCTTGCAGCTGTTTTGTGTATTGTTCTTCTTGCCTCTGCTTTGGCAGGGTTCTGTCCTTTGATATGGAAGCAACCACAGTCGCTATCTCACGACCAAATCTTGAATAAATCTCATCAAAACCCGAGTTTGCATAGCACAAAAATGCAGAACACAGAGTCTGCTCATCGTTTATTCCAATTGATTTTAGCCTAAACACAACACCTTTGCAAAAATCAATGTCGGCCCCTTTGGCTCTGG
>CAZLSK010000034.1:0-11866 GCA_964562075.1 uncultured Candidatus Nitrosotenuis sp. | reverse complement strand
AAAACACTCGCAGACAATTGGGAGATCGGGAAAAATTTCGTATGGGAGAAACCATGCTGGCATGGAGGTGCACGTGACCACTGTTGGTTCGAGCACCTCGACAAAGACGGACAGAAGCCTATTGGAGTGGCTGCAAACTCCTACCTTCTTTTTTCATCGATCTTTCAGGTTTCTTTGAATATATTCTTCAATTTCTCGCTTCAGTCTTGGATTGAGTGACACGGTAGTATTGACTTTGTGCAAGATCAGAAAGCCCTCCTTTGCCAGATCCTTTACCTTCTTGCGGATGTTCTTGCCGTTGTTCTTTACTACCTGCCCAAGCCAGTTTGCCATGGTATCGATTGGAAAATAATGTTCTCCCCATCTTCCCTTTCTCATGATAAAGTTCAGTATCTCTGCCCTCAGTTCTACATCATCATACTCTATCCTCATAAGTACACTTAGCATACCTTTGGAAGTTAATCTTTAAGTAGTTTATCGTTATATTTCCTACATGGGAAATATACAAGATGAATACCCCTCACTGATAACAAAGATCCTTGGTTATTCGCCAAAAATGAAAATTATAGATTATCTTTTAGATTTTCCCATAAATGATTTTACAAAAAAGGAGATCATAGACGCGCTAGGAATGAGTAAACAAACCTTTTACAAGTATTTTGATGACCTTGAGGAAGTAGGGATTGTAAAAGTCAACAGGATCATAGGCAAGGCCAAGCTGTACAAGGTGAATCGTGAAAACCCGATTGTCAAGGACCTCGTGAACATGGAAAAGAAACTATCCCTTCAGATAGCAGAAGAGGAAGAGAACAAACTCAAAAGACCCGTTCCAGCTAAATAAATTCGAGGCTGTGAATTGGTTGGATTTAGTTTTTGACTCAGCGGCACTACACAGTTAGTTAAACTTGAAACAGGCAAAGCCTATTTGGGCAGCTGGCAATACACCCACCTTGATTTTTTGAAGCGAATAGTAATCAATAGAAAATCACACTAGTATGCTTGATTCAAAAATAAAAAGAAAATTAGGGGGCGTAGTATGTGATTCCCGATAACGATATCCAGCTCTGGGTGCGGGCCCTTAACGTGCTCGGATCCACAATTTCTAAAAATTTTTGTATTATTTAGAAATCGTCCCATCATTTCCCAATAGTATTTCATTTACAAAATGAAAAATCAGAGAATTTTTCATTGTGAAAAAATTTTTGGCGGGCCCGGGGGTGTACGTCACCACTGTGGGTTCGGGCTACCGTTTTCAATCACGGCAGAAGTCAATTGGAGTGGCTACAAAACTCCTACCTGATTTTTTATTTATTTTGATTTTACTATTACTGGTCTTTTGTATTTCTCTGATGACTTCTCCATTACACGTCTAGCAAGAGCCATGTCAAGCTTCATTAGGTGTTTCACAATCTCGTTTTGTCTGTCTAGTTTGTACAGTGTTGCGCGCCCGATCTTTCTTGTTACCTTGACTGCGCCAGATTTTTCGAGCTCTGTCCAGTACTTGAAGAAGGTAACTCTACCCATCTCCATTCTTTTTACAATCTCGTTTTTGGAATAGTCTGAAAGCGGATTGTCTAGGAAAAAATCTATTATTCTTAGGACTGGGCTTGGACCAAGATACTGAAGTAAAAGGGTCTCGTTTTGCTTGTATGGCATAAGATCAGTTGACAGACAAAGTATTTAACTTTAGACTTTCAAAGTACTAAAAGTGAACTTATGCTCACAGAGGATCAAATTAGAGCATCAATTCTTTTCAAGCTACACAAGAGGGGAAACTGGGGAGCAAGTCACACTTCTTTTGAGAATATCAAAAAGGGATTCAGCGAAAGAGACTTTGGAAAACACGGCGCAAAGACTGCAGACAAGATAGCAAAAGATTTGATCCGGGAGGGATTGATAGTAACAAAACCCACCCATTACGGCATGCAGGTATCGTTAAACCCTAGACAGAGTGAAAAAATAATCGCCATCATGAAAGAATACTTTCCTGAGATCTGTTGAAATGTGTCGTAAAACAGTTATGGCGGGCCCGGGGGGATTAGCGTCTCTAGCGGTATGATTTTTTGGGTTCCAATGAAGTTACGGTAAAACCAGCTTTAAAGGTTACTAAATACAGCAGTTATTCAACATCCAGCAGTACGTAACTCCAGGCTTTTCATTGAAGATCAATACATGAATTGCCCATTGAAATACCGATTGAATCAAGTCAAAGGAGGACTAAAATTCATGAGGTTTTTTGGAACACTTTCAAAGAACGATAAATTTTACAAAGAAATTGATGACATTCTTGAGCTAGTCAAAGATAATCCGCAAATTGGAAACAGAATCCAATACGAAAGAATCCCAAAATGCTACATTGCAGCATATGGCATTCCAAACCTGTTTCGAGTTGAGCTAAGCAGAGGTTGGAGACTAGTCTATTCACTTACGGGAAAACAGGATCAAAAGACGGCATATGTGCTTGAGATATTTGATCACAAGGACTATGAGAAAAGATTTTGGTACTGAGTTACTTTAGTCTGACTGACTCTTTTTCCAGTCTTTCAAACTTGGGGCCTTGAGCAAATATCCAGAAAATGGAGCCGTCCTTGTCGTAGGCGATCTTGTTTGATTCCTCCAGATAGTCTAAAATCTTGTTAAATGTCTTGTATTGTAGCTGTTTTGGCAATGAGAGTCGCAGTTTGTTCTTTGATGCAAACTCGTGCTTTTTTGAAAGAATACCTTCTATCATCAGTATAGTGTCAAGGTTTGGGCTGTGGCCTTTGTCTGTAATTGTGGATGTTCTCATTTGATATATGATAGTACATTCTTGTATATATATAATTCTACCCAATATGAGAAGATGCATAACATAGTATCAAACTAGTTCAGATTGAAGACACGATTATGATCAAAACAAAAAACAACGAATTTTTCATTGTGAAAAAATTTCAGGCGGGTCCGGGGGTGTTTGACCAGCCAGACTCTGGTCTAGTGCATCTTTTTGCCTAGGTTTCCGACCTTTTGGATGATTAGCGAGTGCCAGCCAGTAGAATACCCCTCAAAGCCAGGCGATAGTGCATGTGCAATGCAGCACTCGACTCCCTGATATTCCGAAAACAGATAGTTCTTTTTTTCAGAAAAGAGGCTTGTCTTTTTGTCAAACTCGAATCTGTCCTTTAGCATCTTGTTTTCCGAGTCCGCCAAGATTACGCCGTCGTCATCGACAATGCAGATTCGTGTGTTTGGCTTTTCACCCTCATCTATTGGCGTGTGCTGAATCACAGTCTGCGACAACGACTCCCACTTGAATATTACACCCAGAACACCGATGATGTTTCCCTTAGTGTCGCCGTTTTCTCTAACCGCGCAAGAATACACAAGAGCCAAGTTGTTGTTTACAAGTGGGGATTTGTGAACCGTTTGAAAGCCAAACTCGCTTCCGCTTTTAGTTCTCATTGCACTTGTAAACCACGGACACTCGGAAACGTTTGTGTTTACCGATGAGAATTTTTGCGGATTGCCGTTTGCTACTACGTTTCCTGCAGTGTCAACCAAAACCAGATCATTGTAAACAGTATAGGCTTGCAGAATTACTCCAAGCCTTTTTGATGCAAAGTCATATGCCTCTGGAGTTTTTTTTGTCAGAGCATCAACTACGTTTCCGTCGGTTGCCCACCAGCGCACATCTGCAGTTCTTTCGTAAAGGTTTCGGTCGATCAGATCAATGTTAACAAGTGCTAAATCGGAAAGCCGGTTTCCTCGAAAATCCTTGGATTGTGTTTTAATCAATGCGCCAACCTGCAGTATCTCTTTTGTGTCGTTTCTCATCCTGTCTGTTATTTTTGATGTCTCCTCTGAGAGCTCCGACATGTTCGATGCTACGATTCCAAATGGCCTGCCGTATGTTCCTGCACGGGCGGCCTCAATTGAGGCGTTTACCGACAAGACGTGGGTCTTGTGGTTGATATTGTCTACTTTGTCAATTGCCGTGTTTAGCTTTTCTGCAATAAGGTCTGTAAACTGGACTACCTCTTCTAGTGTGAATTTTTTGCCCTGCTGCTGGGTTGCTTGCACGATTTAGTTTTTGTACATTTCAATAGAATACTTTGTATTGCTGTTTTAAACAAACATCGCATTTTATAGCAGAATTTGGTAAAAACTACAGATAGTAGATAACAAAGACACCGATTGCAACAAGCTGCTTTTTTGTCAGTAGCTTTTCGTTTTTGTTATTTACTGTCGGACTAAATCCTAAAAATCACACAGACATGATTTTGTTCTGCTATTACGTGCGGCTTTTCCACACACCCCCTCAAAAGACTATCAAAGGCGGATTTTAAAAACAGGTTTCCTGCCTTGCCCATGCTATGCTCTATTGTAAAGTATGCTCTGCCTGCCCTAAAGTAATGGCTCACCTGCATTGCGCCGGTATTTTGTGCCATCTCCTGCAAAACCGCGGCGACCTCTTTGTGGTTTTGTGCCCTGTATGGTATAGATTCTGCCCCAAAACTGGCCAGCATGCCTGCGCTTAGCTGCTCGATTACCTCAAGCTCCGAAGGGGTTGTGTTTTTTACAAGACCTGCAGATTCACTCAAACTAGCTATTGTGAGGTTTTGTTATACTCTATTAGGGCGTGTGTGTATTTTGCACACAGACAGCCATTTTTTCAACAAATCTTTGGCTAACTTTATAGTGATTTGATAGATTTTGCAAAAAGCATCGAGGTCTTGAAATGTGCCTCAAGGGGGTCTTCCTTTTTGTCATGTGTCAGCCTCTTGCTTCCCCGCCTAAACTCGTCGTGGTCTTTGACGCACATAGGTTTTCTCAAATCCGCAGCAATATAAAATTTTAAGAACGCAATACTCATACCTTCATACCTTGCCTAGCATCTGATGTTTTTTGTAAACACACAGCTTGCTATATTTTGCATTTTGCATAGCAAAAAAGATGAAAAATTTTCTAAGTGTCTCACTTAATGCCAAGCTCATCTGCCTCTTTGTTGTAGTGGCAATGATTCCAATGGTCATAATTTCGGTTGTCAGCTTTTCAAGCTCGCAAGACTCGCTTCAAAAAAGAGCCTTTGACCAGCTCCTGACTCTGGCAAACGACAGGGCAAAAGCCCTTGAGCAGCTGGACAATTTTAGGACCCAACAGCTAAGCCAAGTAGCACAAATCCCAGAGATAATCAATGCCGCAAACGGCAATGAGGATGACTCGCTTGAGCAGATTTTGCAAAACACAAGGCAAACTACGGGTGGTGAGGACGGATACCACAACTTTAGGATTGTATCGCTCGATGGGGAGGTCCTATACGCGCAAGACAAGTCTCAGATAGGCGAGGATTATTCGCAGGAGGGGCTCTATGAAAAAGGCCTCCAAGGCCCCTCCCGCCAATATGCCCTAGCTGACGGCAAAAGGGTGGCAGTCGCAGCAGTTCCAATATATGATGGCGACAAAAAGGTCGGAGTCCTCATTGCAGACACAGGTGTCTCCGCACTCGATAGGATTTTGCTTGACAGAGAAGGCCTTGGAGAGACAGGCGAGACCTACATTGTGAATTTTGATAGAGTCATGATCAGTCCTTCAAGATTCAAGGAGGGACTAGAGTTTACCCAACGAGCCGACACCCTCCCTGTAAGAGAATGCATAGAAAACGGCAAAGACATCTCGGCTTCCATCTATCCAGATTATCGTGGTGTGCCAATCTTTGGCGCATCAAGGTGCGAGCCTACTCTTGGCTTTGTCGTGATTGCAGAATACGACGTTGCAGAAGTTGTAGCTCCAGTCATTGCGCTTCAAAACATGTATCTGATTACTGGAAGCATCATCGCATCGGCAGTTGGAGTCTTTGCGTTCTTTATGTCAAAGTCGATTTCGGCTCCGATTAGAGCTGCAGCTAGCATCGCAAAAAAGATAAGCGAGGGCAACCTGGCAGTCGAGGTTTCAGAATCAAGATCAAAGGACGAGATAGGTGTCTTAGTCAACTCTGAAAAATTGATGGTTGAAAACCTCAGAAAGGTCCTTGGCGATGTGCAAACTGCATCCCAGTCGGTATCTGCAAGTGCGCAACAGCTTTCGGCTTCGGGCACCGAGCTCAACTCTGCAGTACAGCAGATCTCAACTACAGTGGACCAGGTATCGCGTGGTTCGCAGTCGCAGGCCCAGCGCGTAGAAAAAGCAAAGCACACAGTCGAGGAGCTTGCAAGATCCATGAACCAGCTCTCATCAAATGCAAAAGACTCAGTCGAGATATCAAACCAGGTCGGATTGTTATCGGAAAAGGGAACCGAGTCTGCAAAAGAAGCTGGCAGCCGCATGAACAAGATAATCGAGGTAACAAACACATCTGCACAAAAGGTAAAAGCCCTGGCAGACAAGACAGGCGAAATAACAGCAGTCCTTGAAGTAATCAAGCAGATTGCCGACCAGACCAACCTACTTGCGCTAAACGCAGCCATCGAAGCAGCCCGCGCGGGCGAAGCCGGACGCGGATTTGCAGTTGTAGCAGACGAGGTTCGCAGGCTTGCAGAAAGCTCTGCAAGATCCTCTGATGAGATTGATGCCAAGCTAAAACAGATGCAAGAACATGCACAAGAAGTAGTTGCAGATATTGAGACCAGCTCAAATGAGGTAAACCAGGGAAAACTCGTCATAGACTCCTCACTCAAGTCATTGCACGAAATTGCAGTAAACATCAAAAACGTCTCAGATACAGTCAAAAACCTCTCGAAGCTCGCTCATGAGCAGGTCACCAAGGTAAAAGCGGTTGCAGCCGACGCAGTCGAAATAGCCGCAGTATCTGAGCAAAATGCGGCTGCAACGGAGGAAGCCTCTGCAGCAGTAGAGGAGCAGACAGCCCAGACACACGAGATTGCAACCGCATCAAACCACATGGCGGAGCTTGCAAATCAGCTCCAGTCAACAATATCAAAATTCAAGCTAGAGCTTGGCGAGACTCCAAAGACACAAGAAAAAACAAAAAATCCGCAATCGATTCTTGCCAAGATAGGTCTGGCAAAAAAATAACCAATTTTTTAAGAGGTATTGAAAATGACTGCACCAAGTTTTGATGCCAAAAAATTGTGTGGGGATTTTGAAAATCTGCTGTATCTTTATATTGACACCGCAACATCGGAGTGCCGAACATGAAAAGAATCGAGGCGTTTTTTCAGTTTGGAAGATTAGAGTCAGTAGTTGAGGCAATCGAGGCAGCAGGAGCCGAGGGCCTCACAGTAATGTATGCAAGGGGCAGGGGCCAGGCCGAAAGAAAGCCCATGCCAACATGCAGGGGCACTGCAAAACAAAAACCGCTCTTTAACATCATTGACGGGGTTGTGACGGTAGTAGATGACAGTCTGGTAGAGGCGGTCGTCAACGCAATAAAGACGCACGCAAGCTTTGACGCAAAGGGAATCATCGTAGTCTCCGATGTCAGCCAGGTCATCAAAATCTAAAGTCTCCGTGTCAGGATTTTTATGGAGTATTGCAGCTAACGTGATCGGGTATCCAGATTTTGCAGCAGCTAAACAGAGGTCAGACTAGATGAAGCTAGGAATATACCACGTAGAATTGATGAGATACTACGACGAGGTGCTCACCCAGTCTGCAAGAAACTATGCGTTTACAGGAGACAAAAAGTGGGAGATTCGATACAAGGCAGTAGAGCCCCTCTCAGACAGGCTGCTAAAGGACGCAATACAAAACGCAGACGATGCCACAAGACCGTTTTTTGTCACAATGGATGAGGCAAACACCGAGCTGGTAAAAATAGAGCACCGCGCACTAGATCTGGTAAACGAGGGCAAAAGAGAAGAGGCAGTCAGGCTTTTGGAAGGGGCAGAGTACGCAAAGGAAAAAAAGACACTTGCCGGCGGCCTAGAAGACTTTGCGTCAAAGGTCCAGGCAAAACAGGAGATGATGAGCCAAGACGTGCTCACCCCATCTGTTCAGCAGATAGTTGAGCTTGAGCGAAAGATGGCAGTACTAGAAGACAACATCCAAAAGGAAAAGATGCTAGCCATTGGCGAGCTTGCAGCAAGGCTTGCGCACGACATCCGAAACCCGTTATCAATAATTAAAAACTCGATTGACATGCTGGTTGTGATAAACCAAGACATTGACAAAAAGACAATGGAGACCTACAAGAGGATACAGCGCGCAGTCGACAGGATATCATATCAAATTGACGATGTCCTAAACTTTGTCAAGCCGAGGGTAATTACTCTGAGCACCGTATCGCTAAATGGAATCCTCTCGTCTGTGATCGGCAGGCTAAAGGTGCCAAGTACAGTCAGAGTCGTTTTGCCAAAAAAAGACATCCAAATAGTTGCAGATGTTGTAAACATCGAGACTGTATTTGTCAACCTCATAACAAACGCGCTGCAGGCAATGGAAAACAAGGGCCAGATAACGATAGAGTCGCGCCAGGACGGCGACAAAACAATAATCAAAATATCGGATACTGGTCCCGGCATTCCTGAAGAGATCCTGCCGAGGGTCTTTGAGCCGCTCTTTACCACAAAGCAGACAGGAACAGGCCTTGGCTTGGTCAGCTGCAAGACCATAGTTGAGCAGCACGGCGGAACAATCGACGTCGATAGGACCGCAAAAAAAGGCGCAACATTTGTAATAACTCTGCCATCCCACCAAAGCTGATCATCAAGTGTCACAGTGACACCGTAGGAATATATGAAACCCCATTTCCGCTTTTGGCAGGGGGGATTTTTATAATAATTCAATCAAGTAATGTCATGAATGCAAAAACAGTCGCAGTGCCAAAGTCCAAAAAAAGCATCACACTTGAAAAGGAGATAGAGACAAAGGTCCGCAGGATTCAGGCGCGCCTAATAGAAAAGACAGACCAGAACTGGAGCCTCTCAGCAGTCCTGAACATACTTGTTACCGCAGGACTCTTGCAGACAAAGAGAATGTCAAGGGCGGACTGGCAGAGGGTGCGAGCCATGGTCGAAGACAAGGCAATAAGCTTTGAGGAGTCCACGATTATGGATTTTATAAAAAAGCTAGTCTGATATCTCTACGCTGACCACACGGTCAAAGATATGAAAACTAGCATATATTTAGAAAACTCTTCTCAATTTGATGAGATTGAAGATACCACGGGTAAGCTCGGCCCTCAAAGCAGTCGAGCTAAAACAGACTCCGCCGCCGCTACTGATTGGCGAGCGCCTAAACACGCAGGGCTCTAAAAAAGCCAAGCAGCTTGTTTTATCGGATGATTTTGATGGGCTAATTGATCTTGCAAGAACCCAGGTAGAGGATGGCGCTCACTGCATCGATGTCTGCGTTGCGACAACGGAGCGAGCCGACGAGCTGGAGTTTATGAAAAAGCTGGTAAAAAGGCTGGCACTGGAAATCGATGCGCCGCTGGTAATTGACTCGACAGACCCAAATGTCATAGAGGCTGCAATCCAGCAGATACCTGGCAAGCCGATAATAAACTCGATAAACCTTGAAGGCGACGGAAGCAGGTTTGACAAGCTTGCGCCGCTCATGGCAAGATATGGGGTTCCAGCAATTGCCCTTTGTATAGGCCCAAAAGGGATGGCAAAGACTCCGCAGGAAAAGCTTGCGACTGCAGAGCTGCTGCTAGAGACTGGCAAAAAGTACGGCCTCCGAGAGGACCAGTTCATATTTGATGTTTTGACGTTTACCCTGGCTACCGGCGAGTCAGAATTTTTGGATGCTGGAAAAAACACACTTGATGGAATCAGGCTAGTCAAGCAAAGATTTCCTGAATCGTTTACAGTCTTGGGTCTGAGTAACATCAGCTTTGGCCTTGCGCCTGCGGCTCGCAGGATACTAAATTCTGTATTTTTGTACCATGCGGTAAGGACCGGCCTTGATGCAGCAATTGTAAATGCAAAGGAGATAATTCCGTATTCTGAAATCGATGAAACAGAAAAAAGACTTGCCGAGGATCTCATTTTCAATAGAGGCGCAAACGCACTTGCGAATCTGATTTCTCATTTTGAAAAAGTCGGCACCAAAATAGCTGCAGAAAAAAAAGCCGAGCTTGACGAAAGATGGAGTGCAGGCAGGCGCGCAAACTTTAGGATTGTAAACCGCCTCAAGGACGGAATCGAAAACGATGTTGTTTTAGCAATTGCAGAAAAGATTCCGCAAAAGGTAGAAGAAAAGGATGGGCGGTACACCATAAATGCGCCAAAAGAAACAACTCACCAAGCAGCAATCCAGACCCTAAATGACGACCTGCTTCCTGCAATGAAGGAGGTTGGCGACAGGTTTGGCGCAGGCGAGCTAATCCTGCCCTTTGTGCTCAAGTCGGCAGAATGCATGAAGGCTGCAGTGGCCGAGCTTGAAAAATATCTTCTAAAGGAAAAGGGCACAAGCAAAGGAAAACTAGTGCTTGGAACCGTTTATGGCGATGTGCACGATATAGGAAAAAACCTTGTCAAAACAATCTTTGAGAACAACGGCTATACTGTTTATGATCTTGGCAAGCAGGTGCCTCTGCAAAGATTCATCGAAAAGATAAACGAGGTAAAGCCTGACGCAGTTGGTCTTTCTGCGCTGCTGGTATCAACATCAAAGCAGATGCAGTACTTTGTAGAGCATGCAAGGCAGAACAGATTTGCCATTCCTGTACTTTGTGGTGGGGCTGCAATAAACTCCAATTACATCAACAGAGTTGCAAAGGAGGGCGGAATTTACGAGCCGGGAGTATTTTACTGCAAGACGATGTTTGATGGACTAAAGACAATGGAAAGATTGGTTTCTTCTGAGCGCGTCCAGTTTGTCAGAGACTGGCACAAAAGAATTGAGGACTGGCAGGAAACAAAAATAGAAAAGCCCGCTGTTCTTGCACACTCGGGGATTGTTCCTGTTACTCCGCCTGTTGCGACTGTTTTGGCAAAGCCGATTCGGCTAGGTCCAAAAGAGATCGATTTAGAGGAGGTCTGGCGTTATCTGAGCAAAAAATCGCTTTACGTTTTGTCGTGGGGTCTGCGAGGCAAAGTCGATGCGGAGAAAGAGGGCGAGAAGCTTTTGCAGGAATGGAAAAAAAGAGTAACCCAAGAAAGGCTTTTTGAGCCGCAGGCAGTCTATGGGTACTTTGTCTGCCACAATGTGGATGGCAGGCTTGTTGTGGATTATGATGGAAAAAAGATAGTCTTTGATTTTCCGCGCTCTACTCAAAGCAAGCATCTTTGTATTTGTGATTATTTTGGTCAAAATGACATTGTGGCATTCCAAGCTGTGACGGTCGGGGCCAAGGCGCAGGAGGTAATAGAGAACTGGAATAAAGAGGACAAGTACACAGACGCGTACTATCTGCACGGCTTTGCGGTAGAGACAGCTGAGGCACTAGCCGAACTGGTAAATCTTCGAATCAGAAAAGAATTGGGACTTGATGGGAAGAGAGGGCTGCGCTATAGCTGGGGCTATCCAAGCTGCCCAGATGTGCTGCAGCACCGCCTTGTATGGGAGCTGCTAGAGCCGCAAAAGTCCGGAATGACACTAACTGAGGCAGGCCAGATAATTCCGGAGCAGTCTACTGCTGCAATAATTGTGCACCATCCGGATGCAGAATATTTTGTGCTGTAAGTTGGGTTTGCAGACAACATCTCAAATTATCGTAGGTAAACCACGTCCTTAATTCCGTACAAATTTTTTTATTTTATCAGGCCTACCAAACAAAAACATAACTCCTGTAATGATATGACTATTTTTTATAAGTTCATACGTAAAAGGAATTTCGATTTCAACAAGGGATTTTCTAATTTGGATGTCAAGTGAAGAAATTGTTGGTTTATACAGTGATACTTTTCTTCCTTCCGTGTTATTTTTGCTTTTGTCCGTTTCAACTAGAAGACCATCTTTAATTAATGAGCTTATAATTCTGTAA
>CAZLSK010000033.1:0-11951 GCA_964562075.1 uncultured Candidatus Nitrosotenuis sp. | reverse complement strand
ACACTTCCGGTTTTCAGCGAACAATGCTTGTTTCACAAGGCGGGCATCTGAATGTTGATGGACAAAAGGTCGGTGTGCAAACGATATGTCTTGAAGAAGATGCAGCAAAACTTCTCAAAGACACAGAAAATACACGTGAGTACGCCTTGGATCGATTAGGTATTCCGCTAGTCGAGATAGCTCTTGAGCCAGTTAGTGGTTCACCTGCTCAGGTAAAGAAGATCGCACTTACGCTGGGAAGGCTACTTCGGGTAACACGACGTGTAACTAGGGGAATAGGCTCGATCAGACAAGATGTGAATGTTTCAATTAGTGGTGGCGGCATAGTTGAAGTAAAAGGAGTTCAGCAGCTAGACCAGCTGGAAAAAGTAATTCTTTATGAGGCAAAACGGCAACACGGTCTGCAGCTGATAGCCGAGAAGCTGCAAAAAATCGACCTCGACGCGCTCTCAAAAGACGACGTATTTGACACAAGTTCGCTTTTTTCCGCCTCTAAATCAAAGGTTATTCAAAAATCACTCAAGGAAGGTGCTACAATCAAAGCAGTAAGAGTTAGAAACTTTGCAGGGTTATTTGGCTACGAACCTTATGATGGAATAAGACTTGGAAAGGAGCTAGGTCAGCAAGTCAGATTCTTTGGAATTGGAGGAGTTTTCCATTCGGATGAGCTTCCAAATTATGGAATTGAGCAGAGTGATGTTGACCAGCTTAAAACCATGTTAAAGATTGGACAAAATGACGGCTTTTTGATCATTTCAGGACCAAAAGAAAAAATCGAGTTTGCCATCGATGCGACAATAAACAGGATAAAGGATGCAAAAAATGGAGTCCCTGCAGAAACCCGTGCAGCTACACAAACGGGTGAGACTGTCTTTTTGCGACCACGACCGGGCTCATCCAGAATGTATCCAGAAACTGACATCCCCCCAGTCATAGTAACAAAGGAAGAGCTTGCGTTTGCAAAAAATAACATTCCAAAATCATGGGATGAAACGGTTTTGGAACTTCAGAAAAAGTATGGCCTTAATGTACAACTAGCAGAGCAGATCTTTGACTCTGATTACTTGGATCTGTTTGAGACAATTTCTACAAACAAGAAAAATAATCCTAACTTTGTTGCCTCGGTATTATGCTCCACCATAACAAATCTACAAAGACAGGGGCTGGATTTAGATCTGCTCAAGCCAGAACATATTCTTAGAACATTTGAGCTTTTGTCACAAGAAAGGATCACCAAGGAATCACTTGAGATAATTTTTGAGAACATAATGTCAGCTAAAATAGAGTCACCAGATGAGTTTCAGAAGCAGTCAAGTACTATTGCTGAAAATGAATTAGAACAATTCATTGATGATCTGATAAAAAATAATTTGGAAGTGATCAAAAAACAGGGACTTCACTCAACAGGTCTTTTAATGGGTCTTGCAATGAAGACGCTTCGTGGTAAGGTTTCTGGTGAAAAAATAAGCAAACTTTTAGAATCCAAGATTACAAAAATAGTAGAAAAATAAGAAAAACTCGTTGAAAATTAGTTATCTTCTAATTTTCTTCTTCCTGTTCCTCTGCCAGATGACACGTAGCGACCTTTCGTTGAAGGTTTGGTGGTTTCTGGGGTTTCACCTAGTTTTCTTCTGCCAGTACCGCGTCCTGAGGTGACATATTCGTCTTTTGCCTTTTCCTTCATTTGTTTCTGGTATTCCCGGAATTTTTCGCCAGACCATTTCATCTCTTCTTCTTCTTCGACTTCTCTTCGTGTGGTGCCTCTTCCGCCAACTTTAACAACTTTTCCCATTATGAATGCTAGAACTCACTATGGTTTAAAGTTGTTCCTAGAATTTCGATAATGATAATGCGGGAGGTGGGATTTGAACCCACGAACTCCTAGGAGATAAGGACCTGAACCTTACGCCGTTAACCGGGCTTGGCGACTCCCGCAATGAGAGGTTTTTAGTGCCAAAATAAGTTCTTTATTGGTAGTAAGACAGAAAAAGTCTTTCGTTATTACCGTTTTAGTGGAATTTAAGGAAATTTATTGCAACAACTGCAAAAAGACGCTTGGTCGATACAATGTCAAATATTTTTCGGACGCAAAAATAGCAGAACTGATAAAATCAAGTCATACCACTCATTACCGAAATGGACACCAGCTGTCCATTCGAAAAATTACAAAAAAAGTAAGCTAATCCAGCGTTTGACCAAACTTTTGCAATAGTTCTTTTTGATGTTTGTTTAGTTTAGTAGGAATTTCTATTACTAGTCTTACGTATTGATCGCCGCGTCCTCGTGAACCAACGTGTGGCAATCCTTTGCCCTTTAACTTTATTATGGTATTTGGTTGGCTTCCTTCTTCCACTTTGACCTTTTCATTTTTTTCAATGGTGGGAACTTCGATTGTCTTTCCTAGGCATGCGTCAACAAATGAGATTTTTGCATCATAAAAGATGTCTGCACCGTCTCTTTTGAAAAAGGAGTGTGGTTTTATTCGTATTCTGACAATCAGATCACCATTTATTCCTCCTTGGATTGATTCGCCTTCTCCGCTTATCACATAATCGCCGTTATCAATTCCAGGCGGTATGTCAAATGAGAGGTGTTTTGTGCCCTTCACCTTTCCCGCACCCTTGCACTCCGAGCACGGTTTTGGGATGAACTTTCCTTCGCCTCTACACTTGGTGCAGGGTTGCACCGTAACAAATGTTGAGAATCCCATGTTTCGCGTTATCCTGATCTGGCCTTGGCCCCTACAACTAGGACATGTTTCGGTTTTTGTCCCAGGCGCGCAACCAGTTCCTTTGCAGTTGTTGCAGTCGATATTTTTTTTAATGTCTATTTCTAGTCTTTTGCCAGAATAGACGTCCTCAAGTGTTATGCTTGTCTCATAAAGAATGTCCTGACCCTTTTGTCTTGCAAAACCAAATCCACCCCCTCTTCCAAAAAGTGAATCAAGGATTGAATCAAACCCACCAAAACCAAAATTAGAAAAGATGTCCTCAAAGTTTACTCTTGCACCTTGGAAGATGTCCTCGGTGGAGTACCTTCCTTCGAGGCCTGCATGTCCGTATTGGTCATAGACCTTTCGTTTTTCTGGATCAGACAAAACAGCATATGCCTCTGAGATTTCCTTAAAGTGTTCGGCAGCCTCTGGTGATTTGTTCCTATCAGGATGGAATTTTAACGCTAATTTTCTGTATTGTGATTTTATTGTATCTGAGGAATCGGTTTTTGAAACCCCTAATACTTCGTAATAGTCTCTTTTTGCGGACATGTTCTTCTTTTAGTAAAAAGATTCTGCAATGTTAGTTTGTCGTTCCTGTACCTTGTGTGCTTTGGTCTGAGGGGCCACTTTGGGATTGTTGTTGCTCTTGGTTTGGTGGCGGTGCGACGTTTTTGTAAAGTTCTGTGGTTATCTCATTTACGATGGTTTTGAGCGCATCAAGCTTCGGTTTGATTTGGATTGGCTCTTTGTCGAGCACCTCTTTGAGCTCCTTTAATGCCTCCGCAATTTTAATTCCTTGTTCTTGTGTGAGTTTGTCTTTAAGATCTTGGTTTAATAGCTTTTCAGTGGTATAGACAAAGCTTTCTGCCTCATTTTTGAGATCCACCGTTTCCTTTTTCTTTTTGTCCTCTTCAGCAAACTTTTCTGCATCCTGTTTCAGCTTCTCGATTTCCTCTTTTGACAGCTTTGTACCTGCCTGGATGGTTATTTTTGCCTCTTTTTTTGTGCCAAGATCTTTTGCGGTTACATTTAGAATGCCATTTGCATCAATGTCAAATTTGACCTCAATTTGCGGAATTCCTCTTGGTGCCGGAGGAATGCCTGTGAGGTTAAAGCTTCCAAGTGAAACGTTGTCTGCAGCCATTGGTCTCTCGCCCTGCACTACGTGTATTGTAACTGCGGTCTGGTTATCTGCTGCAGTTGTGAAGACCTTGGTCTTTGAGGTTGGAATTGTGGTGTTTCGTTCGATTAATGGCTCACGCAAACCACCCAACGTTTCAACTCCTAATGTGAGAGGCGTTACATCAAGTAATACAATGTCACTTGTTACATCGCCAGCAATTATCCCTGCCTGAATTGCAGCTCCAACAGCAACTGCTTCCATTGGGTCTACACCTGATTCAGGGTTTCTGCCTATTACGTCACCAACAAATTTTTTAACCATTGGGATTCTTGTTGGTCCACCCACTAGAACAATTTTTGAAATGTCAGATGGTGATAGTTTTGCATCACGCAACGCATTATCAATTGAACCACGACATTTTTCTACTATTGATCTGATAAGCTCTTCAAATTTGGCTCTGGTTAGCTTGAGTTCTAGATTTTTAGGTCCAGAAGATGGGTCATACGATATGAATGGTAGGTTAATGTCGGTTTCCATCACGGTGGAAAGTTCAATTTTTGCCTTTTCCGCTGCCTCTCGCACCCTTGTCATTGCAGTGCTGTCTTTTGTGAGGTCTATACCGCTTGTCTTTCGAAATTCATTGACGACATAATCTATGAGTACTTTATCCATGTCTGTACCGCCAAGCTGTGTATCACCTGATGTGCTCAGAACTTCAAAGACGCCGCCACCCATTTCCATAATGGTGACATCAAGTGTTCCGCCACCAAAATCAAAGACCAGAATTTTCATTTCTTGGCCTGCCTTGTCAAGCCCGAATGCAAGCGAGGCGGCTGTTGGTTCATTGATAATTCTTACTACATCAAGGCCTGCAATTGTGCCTGCATCCTTTGTTGCCTGCCTCTGGTTATCATCAAAGTAGGCAGGAACAGTGATCACTGCTTTTTCAATTTTTTCGCCTATGAACGCCTCAGCATCTTTTTTGATTTTTTGTAAGATAAAAGCAGAGATTTGTTGAGGTTTGTACTCTTTTCCTTGAATTCTGTAGAGGTGGTCACTGCCCATCTTTCTTTTTGCTGCAATAATGGTGTTGTCTGGATTGGTGATCGCTTGTCTTCTGGCAGGCTCACCAACTAGGAGTTGTCCGTCTTTTGTGAAGGCAACGACGGATGGAAATGCCTTACCTCCAATTGAGGTACCCTCAGCTGCAGGTATAAGGACTGGTTTTCCACCCATTACCACTGCTGCCGCAGAGTTACTTGTTCCTAAATCAATTCCAATTATTTTTGTCATTTTTTCACCTTGGATTATTCTGATTTTGTGGTTTTTTTGATATTTCGACTAGTGTCGGTCTAAGCGTTCTATTATGAGAAATATATCCTTTCCTGATTTCTTTGGTAATTGTGTTTTCATCTAAGCTTTCATCCTCAATTACTGCTACCGCTTCATGCAGGTGTGGATCAAACAATTCCCCCAAGGCGTTAATTTGGGCAATGCCATAATCTGACAAAAGCGTTTCAATGTTTTTTAAAATTCCATCAAGACCTTGCGCGTTTGGGTTTTCTTTTTTGAGTATTTCCTTTGCTCTTACTAGGTCATCATAAATTGTTAAAAATTTTAACATGAATTTGTCCATCTTCTCGTTGACCCCCCTCGCTATATCACCTTTAGTTTTTTTCTCCAAATTCACAAAATCGGCAAGCGAACGTTTTAGCTTGTCCTCACATGATGCGAGATTTTGTTGTAACTCCTCGACTTTGTGATTTAGTTCTTCGACCAGCTGCTCAGCTGATTTGAGATCTTCGTTTGCTATTTCTAGTTCTTTTGGCAAGGTTGAGTTTTCTGATTTATTCTCGTTGCTGTTATTTTCCGACAAGTTAAATAATTTTTTGATGCTCTAGTTTTAATCCTTATGGGAGATCTCGCAGAGTGGATTTCCTTTTATTATAATGAGATCGTTGTCGTGTTTTTTTCGGAGATTTTCGTAATCGGATTTTGAGCATATAACAAGGATTGTTGTCTTGTCGTTGTGGAACAAATCAAGATTGGGATCCTCAAAGGCTTCAACATCCCCTATGTAGTCCCTAAGTTTGGTGATTAGGTTTTGTAGCATCTCGATTTTGTCTCCACGCATCTCGTGTTGGTCTAATGACCAAGAAAGCGCAATTTTTGTTCGGCTTGCCTTTAGATCATTTTTTTTCAGAGTCGCTCTGATTTCATCGATCAGTCTTTTGATGTAGCCATCTATTCCTTTGAGGCTTCCGTTTATTAGATACATCAGCGTATTTGCGCCTTCAAAGGAGGTACCAAGTGAACGCAGGTCGTAAAGCCCATTTACCATATCATCAAGAAAGATATTTTGAAAGTCGTCCGATTGAAGATCGGTCTTTGTACTCTCATCTTGTGCAAACTTGCATACCTCAAGAACGCTACAAAGAGTTGAAAATCTCGAAAGGACGTTTATTGCATGAAAGTGTTCCGCTGAGGAAACCCCTACAAAGGATATCTCTTTTTTATTGCCTGCCAGCATATTTGCAAGGGTTTTGTCCTCTTTATTGTTGTATGATCCGATTACCTTTGGAGATGGATTTCCACCACCTAATGGATAATAGTAATAAAAGATTGATTTTCCAACCTCAAGTCCAGTTACGTGTTCTAAAAGTGATATGTTCTCACTGTTTCCTCCAATGCCGGTAGGAAGACAATAGATGATGGAGCTCCCTTTTTTTAGAGAAGAGGTAGCATTTTTGAATTTTGAATGAACCTCGGTTTTTGTTTCTTGGCCGATTTTTCTAATTCGTGGTGCAAAAAAGAGGTACTGCGCCTTCGATATTGCCACATCGATTGGCTCCATTGCCAATAACGGCTCATCTTCTTTTAGTGAAGAAACGTTTGGGTAGGTCTTTGCAATTTCAGCCTTTAGGGATATGGCAGACTGAGACGACTCGTCAATGATAAAGACATTTGCTCCGTGTATTGCCATCTGACAGGCAATTGCGTATCCCTCTGTACTAAGACCATATACAACCACTCTATCTGATGCCAATTCATTGGTGCTAGGTATAAGGACTAAGAAAAACTTATTGCATCACTCATCACATAGCACCTATCTTGAGAATTTGGTTTGACATTTTGACACCGAAACAAATCTTGTTTTTTGAACCAATGATAAAATACTTGGAGAAAAACAATGAAATTCTTTGTACATCAAGAACTTATAGAGAAGTAACAGAGCTTGCAAAGCTCAAAAAAATGAAACTTGAGTTTGTTGGAAAACATGGAGGCCAAACCAAAATTGACAAGCTCAATGCGAGCATAAGCAGAATCTCTTCTCTTACTAGGCAAATTCAAAAATTCAAGCCAGATTTGGCAATCAGTTTTTGTTCTCCCGAAGCGTCGAGAGTTACCTTTGGATTAGGAATAAGGCATGTTGCCTTTTGCGATTCACCTCACGCCGAGGCAGTGATGCGCTTGTCTGTCCCCTTTGTTCAAAAATTGCTAATTCCATGGATAATACCAAAAAAGGAATTTGTAAGATATGGCATAAGTGAAAAAGACATCATATCATACAAAGCAATTGATGCCGCCGTTATAGTAAAGAACTACGCTAAAAAAATCAAGAAACAAAAAGGAACAAAAAATATTTTGATACGGGTTGAGGAAGAACACGCTGCTTACCTGCATAAAAAACAAAGCCTAGTCGTGCCAATCATAAAAGAAATAGCTAAAAAATTTCCTAGCGAAAATGTGTTGGTATTGCCTAGATACAAGTCACAAATTACCATCTTAAGGAAAACTCTTGGAACGGGAGTAAAGATTCTAAGAAGAGTAGTTATTGGCGAGACGTTGTTGAGAGATACCGATATTTTTGTCGGTTCTGGCGGTACCATGACTGCAGAGGCTGCATTACTTGGAATTCCAACAATTTCCTACAACGCCGTTCCTAATTTAGTTCAGGACTATCTAGTAAGAAAGAAGCTCGTCGTTTTGGAATCAAATCCAAAGAAAGTTATCTCAATCATTGAAAAAATGTTATACGCTGATAACAAACGTCTACATGAAAATGCAAAAAGGACGTTGTCATCAATGGAGGATCCTCTGAAAAGCCTACTTCATGTCATCAATATGAAAAAGTAAGGGAAAATATCAATAATAGGAGTTTTTGAAGGTGGTTAACAGGAAGCCCGGTAGTGTAGCGGTCAAGCATAGGGGCCTTTGGAGCCCTTGACCCCAGTTCGAATCTGGGCCGGGCTACTGTCCTATAGATCAAGTTTTGTGAGAAGTTTTATTGCAATAACAAACAAGCTTACAGCGGCTATTATGAGTATCACCATCTCGAGAAATACAAATTCAGTAAATGTCCCAAAAATTCCAGCCCTGATTATGTCGACCAGATAGGTTAGTGGGTTTAGATAAAATCCCGTTGCGAGTGGTTCTGGAGCGCCCTCTGCTGGATAAAATGCCGTGCTTACGAATGCAAAAAACAAAAAGACCGTATTAATAATGACGTTAAAACCCTCGCTTGATTTTAGTCGGGTTGAGATTATTGATGCAATCGAACCAAACAAAATAGAACCGACGATGGATGCAAAAACAAGGAATGGGATTGTTAGCAGATTGAATTCTGCGGATTTGAAAAAGAGTGGAAAGCCAATTGAAGTAATTATTGTGGCACTTATTAGTCCAACAATTCCAATTGTGTATACATTGCTTAGTATGTAGTTGGCTCTAGTAAATGGGCCGGCTAGAATTTGTTCAAACATCCCATGTCGTCTGTCATTCCAGATTATAATTCCGGAAACTAAAGTACTGTTCATTATGTTGAATCCGATCATTCCGGATGCAATAAAAGCAGGATAGTCCAGATCCGAATTCCCAAATGGTACCGAATCTATCAGTGCCGTATATGCAAAACCTGCAACAAAAATGTAGACCAATGGAAAGATAACCTGCCAGACAAGAAATCCCGGATTTAGCGAGATTGTTAGGTTCCTATTTACAAGTCTAATTGTTGGATGCATTTGAATCCTTTACCATTTTTAGGAAGATTTCTTCGAGTGTAGTTGGTACAGCAGATAGATCCTCTACCTCAATGTTATTTTCTATGAGTATTTGAAGGACTTGAGACAGCACGATCTCGGATTTGCTTGATTGGATTACAATGTCTGTGCCGGTGTTAAAATCAATCGCACAGTCACTTATGCCAGATAATAGATCAGTTAGTTTTTGTTGTCTGTCCGAAAGATGGATTTTGATTGTTTTTTCTTGCCCAAAGGTGTTTTTCAGCTGATCAGGCGTATCGACTGCCAGAATTTTGCCTTTATCAATCACGGCAATCTCATCACACAGATATTCAGCCTCGGTCAAAACATGCGTAGTATAAAAGATGGTAAGGCCTGTTTTTGCCTTGTTTTTCAAAAAATCAAGCAGTTTTCTTCTTGCGCCAGGGTCCAAACCCACGGTAGGCTCATCTAAAAACAAGAGATCTGCCTCATGCATGAACTCGCGAGCTACCTGAACCCGTCTTCTTTGTCCAATTGAGAGGTCCTCATTTTTGCGTTTTTTAATCTCTTCCAGCTCAAAGACGTCGATGAGCTCAGCGGCACGTTCCTTTCTTGTCTTGCGATCTATGTTCCACATCATTCCATATTTTTCAAGTGACTTTTCCACAGAGAGGTTTGGTTCGTAGCTTGGTTGTTGTAGCACTACTCCAATTCTCTTTCTTACCTCAAGTGGGTTTTTGATGGCGTTCATTCCTAAAATTTCGATGGAGCCATTTGTTGGGGGAATAAGTGTGGTGAGAAGCTTAATAGTAGTTGACTTGCCTGCCCCGTTTGGACCCAAAAAACCGAATACATGACCCGTCTGTACATTGAGATCTATTCCGTCTACCGCCAGCAGAGAACCATATGACTTGGAAAGCGATCTAGCGATTATGCTTGACATAATCCTTGGATTCTCTTCTCTAATTTAGAGTGACTGAAATTTTTATTAGGACATGATAATATCAGAGATTAACTTGTCAGAGTTTGACGCGTTGCTCAATAAACTGCTTGAGCAAAGGCCTGAACTATCAAGACAGGACGTAGAAGGCCTGATCGCACAAAAAAAGGAAAAGATAGGAGCTGGTTATCTAACCGACCAAGGTGCACTCTTTTTGGTTGCCTCCGATCTTGGTTTGACTATTTCAGAGCCTGTCAAAAGCGAGGTTGGCATCAAGGATCTGTACTCTGGGGCAAAGGAGGTCACTTTGCAGACAAGGGTTCTTAACGTTTCACCAAAAAAACAGTTTTCAAGAAAGGACGGCTCCCAATTCCTTTTGCGAAACATGACCGTTTATGATAACGATTCTGCCGTTACGGTAAAGCTTTGGGACGAAAAGGCAAACCTGCCCGATACTGCAAATATCAAGCCTGGAGATTTGATAAAAATAATCAAGGCATACGTCAAGTCAGATCTTAACGGCCAACCCACGCTCAATGTAGGCTCAGGCTCGACAATAGAGCTTGCCGACAATGAAAGTGATATTCCCTCCTTGGAATCCTTGACAAAAGATGTTAGTGATGTAAGGGATAAAGAAAACAATCTGGTTGTTTCTGGAACCATTGATGGAAACATCAATTATTCAGAATTTACAAACTTTCGTGGGGCGCAAAGCACTGCTTTGCGATTTAGATTAAGGGGCAAGGATGGTCGTTCTACAAGAGTCGTTCTGTGGAACAAAAGCAACGCCGATATTCCAAAAGTAATACCAAGTGGAACTAAAATCAGGTTACTTGGTGTACGAGGAAAAACAAATCAGCAGGAGCTTGAAGTGCACGGAAATGAATCCACTGTTCTTGAAATTGATGCAAAGCAGCAAGTCGAGCCAATAGTGTTTAGGATTTTGTCAGCTATTAAGAACGAAAGTGGTCAAAGAATGATTTTGGGTGTTGATAAAGAAAAACAGATTTTCAACATAATTGACACTTCTGATTCAACAAGTTCATTCGGTGTAGATGATGTGTTAGAATGTATGCCATCAAAACTCTATGGAAATAATGTTACAATTGATGTGGAGTCATTTGTGCGAAAAATCGATTCGGATGATCTACCTTACCTATCAGATGTTAGAACAAAGATTGCAAACGTAAAACCAGACAATAATTATTATTGCATTGAGGCAATAATACTGCGATCCCCAGAAAGACGTAATGTCCAAACAAAAACGGGGGAAACCGTAACGCTTTCTGAGATGTTTGTTGAAGACGACACTGCCCAGATCTGGCTGAAAGGATGGAGGAACCAAGCAAGGTTGTTGGATGAATGTTCAATCGGCGAGATTATTTCGGTAAGTGGTGTTGTAGCAAAACAGGGTCTTGAGGGCAGAACGGAATTGTTTTTGACACCATATTCCACCATTAAAAAGAAGAACTAGTCCCAAAATCCACGCGTAGTTACGTATAGTCTTTCGGCTTCGTAGATCTGCTTATACAACGAATCCTCATCGATCATATTCTTTAGTATCCGCGAGGCAGCATCTGCACCAACTCCATAACCAGACAATACAACCAAGGCGGTTTTGCCAAAATTTGCCAATAACGAAGCCGTTTTCCAGGCACGTGAAAACTTGTGATTTTCTTCTGTTGAGACTTTTTTGCCCGCAATTTTCTTTTGAACTATTTTGCATAGATCATAATCAGAGTAAAAGGTAGCAGCAATCTGCCTACTTTTGCAGCGCGGACAGACCGGTATTTTTTCTATCTCGCTTGTCTGAATTACCTTTTCCCATTTTCCACATCTTGCACAAACCAGTCGATGTGTAGTCTTAAGAAGACGGTTTTTCACAAGATCCAACAACCCTTTGTCTATGTTTGCAGGTGATGAGTAGTATTTTGTCGTATGATCAAGAATCGGCTCTGCCAGCTTGGAGAACTTGGATTCTTCGACCCAATTAATCTGAATTTTATTATTTCTAATGTCATCAAGAACTTGCTTAGAGCTCACCAGATCGTATTTATCGTGGAATAATTCTCGCAAGGCTTCTTTGACAAGTGGAGTCTTGACATATCGCTCAAAAAGAAATCTAGCCGATTTTTTATCGTATACTGCCCCCCTTCCAACGACGCCAAA